>JAUWGD010000191.1 GCA_030606585.1 Dehalococcoidales bacterium
AGGGGAATGAGGGGTCTGGATAGGCGGGCTTGACCCGACTATGACAAAGATTGGTCATTAATTAGATTGCCTGCCGCCGGTACCCGCGGCGGATTTCACGTCGCCTTTTGCCTCTTCCCTGGGACGCAGGTCACGTGTGGCTTTACCCGCCTGCCACATCTCGGAGTTGCCCATAACGTCCAGCTCTTTGCCGAGGCGTTGCTTGTAGTCCGGTCTTCCGCACTCTGAGATAACGCGGCGGGTCTCCACGCCGGAAGCGACCCTCTTATAAAGCTCCTTGAAGACCGGCATAACGGCCTCTTTGAACCGGGGCTTCCAGTCCAGCGCACCCCTCTGAGCGGTCGCCGAGCAGTTGGCGTACATCCAGTCCATGCCGTTCTCCGCCACGAGCTTTATCAGGCTTTCGGTGAGCTCTTCCACCGTCTCGTTAAAAGCTTCGCTGGGACTGTGCCCGTGACTGCGGAGGGTATCGTACTGGGCTTCCATGATGCCTGCCAGCGCTCCCATCAGCACGCCCCGCTCCCCGACGAGGTCGCTGTAGACCTCGTTCTCAAAGGTTGTCGGGAAGAGATAGCCGGAGCCAAGGGCAATACCCAGGGCGAGACATCGTTCCCTGGCCCTGCCGGTGGCATCCTGAGCGACCGCGAAGCTGGAGTTGATGCCCGCTCCCGAGAGGAAGTTACGACGCAGCGATGTCCCCGAGCCCTTGGGAGCCACCATGATGACATCGATATTGTCCGGGGGAATGACGCCGGTCTGGTCTTTATAGACAATCGAGAATCCGTGCGAGAAGAATATGGCATCGCCCGGATTCAGGTTCTTCTTAACGATTGGCCATATCTGTTGGTGCGCCGCGTCCGCTACCAGCATCTCGATAATCGTTCCCCGTTTCACGGCTTCCTCTATCTCGAACAGGTCTTTCCCGGGTTTCCAGCCATCTTTCTCGGCTCGATTCCAGTCCTCCATGAACTGCTTGGATTGCCCGATGATGACATTAAAGCCGTTGTCTTTCATGTTTAAAGACTGCCCGGGACCCTGGACGCCGTATCCTATAATGGCTATCGTTTCGTCTTTAAGTAACTCGCGGGCTTTCTCCATGGGAAACTCTTCCCGCGTGATAACTTCTTCTTTTGTTCCTCCGAAATCGATAATCGCCATGATTCATGCCCTCCTTCGCTTTCAAATAATACAGTCGCCTGGCCGGTCGGTTTTCAGGCTAATTGATGCTGTAGGCTACCTGTACGAGGATGGTTATCTCCGTTTCTCCCGGACTTATCGATACTGCGGCTTCTGGCATCGGCGCTGGAACTGCCATGCCGTAGGTCACCTGGCGGGGAATCGGGTAATCACTGCCACTCTCGCTGATGTAGGTGGGTTCGCCCAGCCTGACACCGGCGGTATCGGCTATCTGCCTGGCTTTTTCGTAGGCATCGGCCAGGGCTTTTTCTCTGGCCTCTTTCTGGTAGGGTGATGGGTCATCTACCGTAAAGCTTATGTTGTCGATTCTGATGTAGTCGCCCCCGACTCTGGCAACGGCATCGATGATGGTGCCGGTGTCCTCAACTTTCCTGATTTTTACCGTGACCATGTTGGTCACCCGGTAGCCGACGAGCTCTTCCTCTCCTCTTTCCGGCACCCAGTTCCTCACGGGGTAAATTCGGAAGTACCGGGTCTGAATATCCTTATCGGCGACGCCGCGAGAGTCGAGTTCGCTGACGACGGCATTCATGGCTGTGGACGCCTCATTCTGCGCCTGGTCTACCGTATCGGCCTGCGCTTCCACGCCCAGTGTCAGTACGGCTATGTCGGGCACAACCGTGACCTTGCCCTCTCCGTGTACCCAGATGCCGGTGCTCTGACTGGAGATGACGCTGCCGGAGGTCGTGCGGGAAGGCGGCGAGAAGCTGTCACAGCCGGAAGCGCCGATGGCTAAAATTATCAACAACGAGACTGTAATCAGGAGTATTTTCTTATTCATGGACGCATCCTCCTGCTTTTGAGTATAGCTGAGACTATAGGTGAAATCAAGATTGTTTGAAATATTTGCGACGGAAGTAGAACGCCACGTTTACCAGGCTGATGAGCACCGGCACCTCGACGAGGGGGCCGATGACGGCGGCAAACGCCTGCCCGGAACCTATGCCGAAGACGGCCACCGCCACGGCGATGGCCAGCTCGAAGTTATTGCTGGCGGCGGTAAAGGCGATGCTGGTTGTTTTCGAGTAGTCCGCCCCGATTTTCTTGCCCATGTAGAACGAGACCAGGAACATGATAACGAAGTAGATAAGCAGCGGCACGGCGATACGCACCGCGTCGAGGGGAATCTGCACGATTAATTCGCCTTTGAGGGAAAACATGACCACAATGGTGAATAATAATGCCGCCAGCGTGATGGGGCTTATCTTCGGGATGAACTTGCTCTCGTACCACTCGCGCCCCCGGGCTTTTATCAGAGCGAAGCGCGTAAGCATGCCGCCGAAGAACGGGATACCCAGGTAGATAAAGACGCTCTTGGCTATCTCGCCCATAGATATATCAACCGTCGAACCTTCCAGTCCGAACCACCGGGGCAGTATGGTGATAAACACGTAGGCATAGACCGTGTAGAAGATTATCTGGAAGACGGAGTTGAAGGCCACCAGACCGGCGGCGTACTCCCTGTCGCCTTTGGCCAGCTCGTTCCAGATAATGACCATGGCGATGCACCTTGCCAGCCCTATCATTATCAGGCCGACCATGTAGTCCGGGTACGGCCAGATGAAGCCGAGGAAAAGGATAGCCAGCAGGAACATCAGGATAGGCCCGATAACCCAGTTCTGCACCAGCGATAAAAGCAGCACGCGCCAGTTGCGGAAGACCGGCCCCATTTCCTCGTAGCGTACCTTGGCGAGAGGCGGGTACATCATCAGGATAAGCCCGGCGGCAATGGGTATGGACGTTGTACCCACCTGGAAGTACCCGATGAAATCCGCCACGCTGGGGATAAAATATCCCAGCCCCACTCCCAGTCCCATCGCCAGGAAAATCCACAGCGTCAGGAAGCGGTCTGACAGGGAGAGGCGGCCGGTTACGGAGGTTGGTGTGTTCATGCTTATCT
>JAUWGD010000062.1 GCA_030606585.1 Dehalococcoidales bacterium
ACGATTTCGATACCGACACCCTTACCCAGCGCACCACCCATTAAAAGCACCAGGTTGGGCATTTTGACCGCAGAAACATCCTTGATTTTACCGCATACGGTCGTGGTGGCGCCGATATGATTGACGGCCTCATCGTAGTTAATCGTGTCGGTGTCCGGCTGCACTACGGGTCCCGGCGGCTCCCATTCAGGTTCCGGTTTTGGTATATATGTCCGTTCGGGTTCTGGTTCCGGCTCAGGTTCAGGTGCTGGCTCCGGTTCCGGTGCTGGTGCTGGTGCCGGGGCCGGTGCCGGGGCCGGGGCTGGCTCTTGTTCCCCTCCGCACCCGGTAATCGCCGTACTGAAAGCCAGCATCAATACCAGTAATATGCTCGAAATTATCAGTATCTTTTGCTTCATTTCACTACCTCCCTTAAATAATGCTCACGCATTTGTGGTATATAAAAAATATTTTTCATTTCTATTTCATTTACATACCTCCCCGTTGCGGATTAATGCTTGTAGAGATTATAGACCTTTTTAAAAAAAATTGATACCCTTTTCATTAAATTTTTCTCGCCTTGACACAAAAGTAACGATTCTCTATCCTGATAGTAGCGGGAATCACCTGCCCGTTACGGATTTACTTTGACTGATTCAGAGAACAAAATCATACACCAATTAGAACTGCCCGTCAAGCTTGACCCGGCAACGATTATTACATACCTGAGGCTCGATAACACCAATAACCGTATCGAAGAGATGGCCCGCGAACTTGCGGATATGGCGCTGGCGGCGGCCCGGCCCAGGGCGATTTACCAGGTATCACCGGTCTGTGGTATTGATGGCGACGCGGTGAATATCGACGGTACCGTCTTCACCAGCCGTGTACTCAGCAAGAACCTCGTCAATCAAGATACGGTTTATCCATTCATCGCTACCGCGGGGCGGGAACTTGACGAGTTACCCATACCCGCGAAAGATATGATGCGGCAATACTGCCTGGACATTATTAAAACAGTGGTACTGGTCTCGGGGATAGACTACCTTTCGGACTACCTGAAAAGTAAGTACTCTCTCGACCAGATTGCCCTCATGAATCCCGGGGAGATAAAGTCCTGGCCGATTACCGAGCAGAAACCGCTTTTTACCCTTTTCGGCGGCGCGGAGGGGCAAATCGGGGTAACATTGTCCGAAAGCGGCGTTATGAAGCCTGTGAAATCACGCTCCGGGATATTGTTCCCCAATGATACCGGCTTCCTGAGCTGCCGGCTCTGCACGCAGTTCCAATGCCCCGGCAGAAAGGCCGCCTATGACCCCGAGTTGGAAAAAGAATACATGGCTTAGCCTTTTTTATTGAGAGTTCGATATCCAGAGTCAACTTGAATATCCCCAGCAACAATCCTATTATAAATGGGTAGCACAACATAATTATTATCCCCGAAGGAGGTTATCATGAGCCCAACCCCCAAGGAGTATTCAATACTAGAAAAATTCGGTTTCGAACGGCCACCCGTAGGCGTCAAGTACCTCTTCAACAAGCCGAAGGGACTCGAGAGGCACGGCAAGGTAATGGACTTCTGCGAGATGCTGGTGGAGGCGCAGCAGGGCAACGCGTTTTACGTTGACAAAGATAACTTTTCCTGTGTCGGCGCGCTGCTGCTCGGCATGAAGGAAGACGACCCGATATTCGAAAGCGGACGGGTGGGACCGAAGCTGGGAGCCTTCAAGGACGTACGCGCCAACCGGAGAATTTACCAGTACCTTCCCAGGCTCCTCAAGAATTCCATCAACTACGTTGCCTTTGCTCCACTGGACAAGCTCACGTTCGAGCCGGACTTACTGATTATCCTGGCCACCGTGAGCCAGGCGGAAATATTCATCCGGGCTAAAGCCTATACCACCGGCGAAAGCTGGTCGGCTAAAGGCACGCCGGTCGTCGGGTGCACATGGCTCTATATTTACCCTTACTTAAACGGCGAAATCAATCTATCTATTACCGGTTTCGGCTTCGGCATGAAAGCCCGGCATCTCTTCCCGGAGGGCCAGATACTGGTCAGTATTCCCTGGGACAGGCTCTCTTCGATATTTAAGAACCTGGAGGAGATGGAATGGGTCCCGGAATCGTACACCCTGGGCCCGGAAGGCCATAAAAAGAAGGTCCACAGGATAGTCGAGGAACTGGAAAAGGAGTCCTGATAAAACAACCGGGCCACATCGTTATTTCAAGGGAGGTACGTCCACATGGCGGAATTGGAATACGATAAATACATGGTAAAGATAACTAAGGAAAGTCTCAGAGGACCCGGAATGTGGCTTATGAGCGACGAGCTTGTTCCCGGCTGTAATGTGAATATCATATGCAACTGGATACGTGAACAGCCCAGGCCCAATCCGTTGCACCAGGCCATGGAATCGCACGACTACGACGAGATTATTCTGAATATTGGCGCCGACCCTCAACACCCCGAATACCTCGGGGCGGAAATAGAGGGCTACATGGGCGACGAAAGGCAGTTAAGCACCACGACCACCGCGTTATTCATACCCAGAGGCGTACCACACGGTAGGGTAACCTGGAAGAGTTTCGAAAAGCCGCACTTACAGATGGCCATCAAACTGAGCGGGAAAATCGAACCGATGGGGCCGCCGCCAAAGAAGTAGTCTCATCAACCTGCCCGGAGTAAAACCGAAAGGATATCGTTATGAGCTCAAATTCATATGACTTCTCCGTCCTGGATAAATTCAAGTTTGAAAGAAAGCCCGTAGGCGTCAAGTTCATGATTGAAAAACCGAAAGGCATCAAGCGAATAGATAAAGAGTTGAACATGTGCGAGATGCTTAAAGAAGCCCAGGAGAATGATGCGTTTTACGTGGGTCCCGATGACTGGGTATGCGTGGGCGTGGAACAGATGATACTGGGCATGAAAGACGCGGAGCCGGTCCTCGTCAGCGGGCTACTGGGCGGCGACGAGGGTCTCTATAAGGAAGCGAGTGCCTGCCGCGCCATGTACCAGTACCTGCCCAGTTTGCCGAAAGGCTCGGTGCAGTACGTGGCCTTCGCTCCTATTGACAAGCTTACCTTCGACCCGGACGTGCTTGTCATGACCGCCGATATCAACCAGGCGGCGACACTTTTACGGTCCATCAACTACTCCACGGGAAAGCCCTTCACGAGCAGGGCGACGCCGGTGGTTGCCTGCTCCTGGATTTACGTCTATCCGGTCGTCAGCGGCGAGTTGAACTACTACATTACCGGCCTGGGAACCGGGATGCAGCAGCTTAATATCTTCCCGCCGGGACTGTTCCTGATATCGGTGCCCTTCCAGATTCTCCCCACCGTGCTGGACAACCTTAAAGAGATGTCATACAGTCCCACGCTGGAACCGGGACCGGGGGGAAAAGCCCACAGGAAACGGGTCAACAAATTACTGGAAGACATGAGAGAAAGAATAAAAGAATAACATTCTACAAAATACATAAGCAAATTTGAGAGGAGTATGCAATGGCCGAAACAAAATACGGAAAACACCTGGTTACCATACCCTTCCACAAGACACCGAACGGCGCGCTGTTTGCCACTGGGGGCGACATCCTCGGCGGTTTCGAACTCAATGTCATCTACGCCTGCGGCTACGAGACCGGTATCACCGGCCTGTCCACCAAGCCCCACGTGCATAATTACGATGAAGCCGTGTTCTTCATCGGCTCCGACCCCTATAACCTCGACGATTTAGGCGCCGAAGTTGAAATATCCATCGGTGAACTGGGCAAGGAAGAGAAGCACACCTTCGATAAACCAACCGTGCTGGTAGCCCCCAGGGGACTCCACCACTGCCCGATAGTCACCAAGAGAATCGATAAACCCTACGTGTGCATGGCGGTCTCGCTTACCGGGAAGAGATCGGACTAGACATACATCTCGTATATTTTTACTGAAATACATATTACCTGGAGGTTAAGCGTGGCTGAATTCGGATATGCCGGGGAAATCCTCAAGATTGACCTTGCCGACGGAGCGATTACCAGGCTGCCCACGGCGGATTACGCGGACAGGTTCCTTGGCGGCAGGGGCATCGCCGCCAGGCTTTACTGGGAGATAGTGCCGCCCGAGACTAAGGCTTACGACCCGGAGAACTGCCTTATCTACATCACCGGGCCCGTCACCGGGTTTAACAGGCTGGCCGGATGCCGGTGGCAGGTCTGCGGGAAAGCGCCGGTCATGGAACCGGAGGCTTTTTCCTACGCCAACCTGGGCGAAAGGTGGGGGTCATATCTCAAGTACGCCGGCTACGACGGGCTGGTGGTTACGGGCAAAGCCGATAAGCCCGTATATATCTATATCCATGACGGCGCCATCGAAATAAAGGATGCTTCACCCCTCTGGGGCAAGTCCGCTTTCGAGGTAAGCGACAGTCTGAAAGGAGAGCTGGGCAAAGGGGTGAGCGTGCTGACTATCAGCCCCGCCGCCGAAAACCTGGTCTCCTTCGCCACCATGCTTACCGATGACGGCGCTTCCGGCGCCAGTGGCCTCGGCAGTGTGATGGGGTCGAAATACCTCAAGGCCATAGCAGTCGCCGGTGACAAGCGACCGCAAGCCGCCGACCCGGAAAGGCTCAGCAATCTTGCCGACCGGATACTTCAAATCAGGAGAGATACCTGGAAAGGCTGGCTCGACGATATACCGGGTCGCACCAAACTCCGCGCCTGCTACAACTGCGGCCTCGGCTGTTTCCGGAAATCGTACGAAGCCGAAGGCGGCAAACGCTTTAAATATTTCTGCCAGGCGACGCATGTCTACGCCGGACAGGCAATGAGGTACGGCGGCGACACCGCCGAGGTAATTTTGCTAGCGGCACGGTTGTGCGACCAGTACGGACTGGATACCACGGTAATGCAGCCGATTATCGACTGGCTGGCTGACTGCTACCAGGAGGGCGTCCTGAGAGAAGAGGACACCGGGCTGCCACTATCGAAGATAGGCAGCGCCGAATTCATAGAAAAGCTCACCAGGAAAATAGCCTACCGGGAAGGCTTCGGGGAGTTGCTGGCCCAGGGCACGCTTAAAACCGCCGAAAAGGTCGGTAAAAAGGCGCAGGAACTGCTTCATGCTCACGTCATTACCCGCGCCGGCGAGAACAGGGACTACGACCCCAGGCTTATACCGACCAACGGACTTCTCTATGCCACCGAGCAAAGGAGGCCGATTAACCAGCTACATGAAACCAGCCACTCCCTGTGGCTGTGGACTAAATGGGTCCGCCAGGATGAGGACGCGTTTCTATCTTACGACGATTTTGTGAACGTGGGTAAAAACTTCTGGGGCGGCGCCGTCGCTTCCGACTACTCCACCTACGAAGGCAAGGCACTGGCCGCCAAGAAAATACAGGACCGCACCCATGCCAAGGAGAGCCTCATCCTCTGCGACTTTCTCTGGCCGATAATATGGGTAAGGTTCGCCGACGACCATACCGGAGACCCCGCCATGGAAAGCCGGGTACTTTCCGCGATTACGGGCAGAGAAATCGACGAGGCAGGACTGAATAATATCGGAGAGAGAGTTTTCAACCAGCAGAGGGCGATATTTCTCCGGCAGGGGTGGCCGGGGAGACAGGGAGACAGTCTCCTGGACTATCTCTACGACGAACCGTTAGAGTTTGTCTTTTTCAATCCCGACTGCATAGTACCGGGTAAAAACGGCGAAGTAGTCTCCCGTAAGGGCGTTAAAGTGGACAGGAACGACTTCGAAAACCTGAAGAGCGAATACTACGGGCTGCGCGGCTGGGATGTGGAGAGCGGGCTGCCGACGGAGAGCAAGCTGCGGGAACTCGGGCTTGAAGACGTGGCCGCCGATTTAAAGTCGAGGGATTTGCTGCGCTGAAGGGACGCGTTGCTCTCATTTGACATTATTGGGTATAATTAAACGTGAAAGCATGCCCCTGTAGCTCAGGTGGATAGAGCAGCGGTTTCCTAAACCGCGTGCGCGCGTTCGAATCGCGCCAGGGGTACTTTCCTTTCAGATAATCCGTATCCGGCTCTCCTCCCACAGCTGTTATCCGATATTTGACAAAGCCCCAACGTGGATATACCATATCTCCTAGCACGCAAAAATCCACTATTTCACCACTGTAAGGAGGATAACCAATTATGAGTACCTGGCACGAATATGTTCAAAAAGCCGGTAAAGTCCCCGAATGGCCTTATCCCGTGAACTACGGGAAGGTCAACGAAGTCGTTACCGATGTTCTGATTATCGGCGGCGGGGTCGCCGGTTTGCAGGCCGCCATCAACGCCAAGAAAAAGGGAGTTAAGGTGGCCGTCGCCGAAAGGGGCCACGCCAAACGCAGCGGCGCCGGCGGGGCGGGGGTAGACCACTGGCACGGCGCCGTCACCAATCCCTGCTCCAGGGTTACTCCGCAAATGTATACCGATGCGTGCTACGACAGCATGCAGGGTTACACCGGAGGGCATGTCCGCTACATCATCACCAAGGAAGGCTGGGATACCCTGCAAGAATGCGAGCAGATGGGCATCCAGATAAGAGATGTCAACGACGAGTTCAAGGGGGCGGTCTTCCGCGACGATGAGACCAAGCTGATGTTCGCCTACGACTATAGAAGCAGGCATGTTATCCGTGTCTGGGGCTATGACATCAAGCCCAAGCTGTATGCAGAGGCGAAGCGGGTTGGTGTGGATATCTATAACCGGATGATGCCCACGTGCCTGCTTACCGAGGGCGGCAAACAGGGAGGTAGGGTCGTCGGCGCCACCGCCGTCAATACCCGCACCGGCGAGTTCTACGTGTTCAGGTCCAGGGCTACCGTCATCGCCACCGGTGGGGCCGGTCGCCTCTATGATTTTGCGCCGGAAGTAACCGCCTCAAGCTCCATGGGTACCATGAATGCGGCCGGAGTCGGCGAGGCCATCGCCTGGAATGCCGGAGCCGAGTTCGTCTGCATGGAAGGCTCCGGCCCGGCGCGACTGGCCGGGTACGCTTACGCGCCCTATAGCATGGCCAACGCCCACAATACCTACCACGGCACGCCAATAGTCGATGCCGACGGCAAGGAAGTGCCCTGGGTCGACGGTTTCAACCGGCCGATAAAGACGGTACAGGAACGCTTTCAGCCCTCGGAGGGGCAGGATTTCATGCTGGGAGAGGGGATAGGCATTTCCCGCTACCTCGAACGTTACCGCAACAACCTCCTTACCAGTGACCTGCCCGAACGCATACGCAAGGGCGAGTTCAAGCTGCCTCTGTACGCCGACCTTACCCGCCTTTCCGAGGCGGAAAGAAGGTGTATCTGGAGTATGATGGTCGGCAACGAGGGCAAGACCCGCATTCCCATTTACGATACCATGTCCAGGGCCGGGTTCGACCCCGATAAAGACCTGTTCCAGGCACCGGTCACGGCGCCCCAGGGATACGACCACCCCAATTTCTGGTCTACCGGCGTCAACACACCGCCTTCCTTACGCATGCTCGGTGGCGGCGGCTTCCTGGTCGACTGGAACTTGAGGACGAACCTGGAAGGACTTTACATCGGGGCCGGCGGCAACCTCTTCGGCGGCGGCTGCCATGGAGAATCGCATACCACCGGCCGCTACGCCGGAAGACACGCCGCCGAGTACGCTAAAACGGCGCCGGAACCGGCAGCCGACCGCAATCAAATAGAAGCCGAGAAAGCCCGCGCCTATAACGCCACCAAACAGAGCAAAGACGGCAACGGCTGGAAGGAAATCAACGTCGCCATCGCGCGAATCATGCGGGACTATTGCGGCGAGTGCAAGAACGAACAAACCCTGAACCTGGGATTGAGACTGCTCAGCGAACTCCAGACAACCGAACTGGAATCGGCCTACGCCTCCAACCCCCACGAACTGGGACGCCTGCTGGAATGCCACTCGGTTATTACGGTTGGGGAATTGATTATGAAGACAGCGGTGGGGCGTAAGGCCAGCAACTCCATACTTGGCTTCAATCGCCTGGACTACCCGCAGATGGACCCGCCCGAATGGAATAAACTGCTGCCTATTAAACAGGTAGATGGCAAGGTTGAGGTTAGAGACTTGCCGCTGGACTTTCACCTTAAAGCGCCCTATGCCGCCTCCTACGAGGAGAACTACCAGAAATACAGCGGCGCTTAATACCGAATAATAACGACTCAGAAGGAAAGGTGAGTTAAAATGAGCGATAAAGCATATATGGTGCCCAATCCGCCGACGCCGAACAAGGCGGTGGAGTTCGACCCTGAAATATGCATCGGCTGCAATCTCTGCGTGGATGTCTGTCCTACCGATGTTATGATGCCCAACCCGGAGAAGAAAAAACCGCCTATCGTGGTTTACCCGGAAGAGTGCTGGTACTGTGGAGGCTGTGTTGAAGAGTGCCCCAGGCCGGGGGCCATTACCATGCTCCACCCGACACAGCAGCGAATATCTATGAACTGGAAGCGTAAAGACTCCGGTGAATTATTCCGGCTGGGCATGAAGAATCCCCCGCCACCCGACACCAGGCCTCCTTCGGGATGATATGTCCGGGAACCCGTTTGTATTCCCGGTAGGATAAACCGTAGCGGGGTTAAGGAGTCTCCTGGCACTGGAACCTGTACCCCACTCCGGGTACGCATACAATGCTCGCCGGACCTTTATGGTCGCATTCAATTTTAGCACGCAGGTGGCCGATATAGACGTGCAGATACTCTCTCTCCGTCTTGTATTCCGGACCCCAGATTTTACCCAGGAGATACCGGTAGCCGAGAGGCCTCTCCACACTCAGCACCAGCTCCCGCAACAACTCATATTCAGTCGGTGTCAGCCTTATTTCCCGGCCGTTGTCGGTCACTTTCCTCGTGATAAAATCAACCTTCAATTTACCGCATCGAAAACGAGACCCTGCAGGGGTAGAATCGCCGATACTGTTACGTCGAAGCACCGCCCTGATACGGGCGATAAGCTCATCTATACCGAATGGCTTGGTAATACAGTCGTCCGCGCCGAGGTTCAGGCATTTCACTTTATCCGCGGTATCGCCCCGGGTACTGAGTCCGATGATGGGGACCTGCGACCACTGCCGCAGTTGCCGGCAGACCTCAAAACCATCCACGTCAGGCAACATCATAGCCAGGAGAACAAGGTCAGGCGACTCTTTCTCCGCTATCTGTAAAGCCTCGGTACCGTCGCTGGCCGTTAGAACATGCCAGCCTTCTCTGGACAGGCTAACCCTCAGGAAATTCACTATCTTCGCGTCATCATCAACCACAAGGATGTAAGTATGAGCCATACCACCATCGCCCTGCTAATAGTAATGCAAACCCCATCGTCTACCCCCCTTTTCTTCTATCGTCAGGCTAAACAGGCTCGCTCATGATTTTCCAGATGGTACAATTTATTCCAGGTTATT
>JAUWGD010000088.1 GCA_030606585.1 Dehalococcoidales bacterium
CGATGCTGAGGGCTTCGTCGATAGAGGTTACCCCTGCCCCTGGCGGCTGGGGAATCCCCAGCTCGCTCAAGAAGTTCTCGAAGTGCCTGCGGTCTTCGGCCAGGTCAATCACCTCGGCGCTGGAACCAAGGAGGGGCATACCGCTGCGTGACAGGGGCTGGGCCAGGTTGATTGCGGTCTGTCCGCCGAACTGGACGATAGACGGGGGTGGGGTATTCTCAGCAGCGATGTTTCCCTGGCCTTCGTTCTCCAGAATATCACGCAGGCTCTCCTCGTCCAGGGGCTCGAAATAGAGGCGGTCACTGGTGTCGAAGTCGGTGGAGACGGTCTCCGGGTTGGAATTAATCATAATGCTCTTGTAGCCGGCTTCCTGCAGCGCCCAGGCGGAGTGGACGGAGCAATAGTCGAACTCGATTCCCTGCCCGATTCGTATCGGCCCGCTGCCGATGACGACGGCCTTATTAACGTTTTCGGGGACGGCCTCGTTTTCCTGCTCGTACGTGCTGTAGAAATAGGGGGTGGCGGCGTCGAACTCGGCGGCGCAGGTGTCCACCATCTTATAAACGGGGCGCACCTGCCAGGTGTAGCGCAGCTGCCTGACCTGCTCGGGGAGGCGGTCGGCCAATGTGCCGATATGGCTATCGGAGAAGCCAAGTCGCTTGGCTTTCCACAATAGCTCCGGCGTCAGCGTTTCGGAAAGCAGGGTCTTTTCCATATTTATAATGTTTTGCAGTTTATTCAGGAACCAAACGTCGATTTTCGTATAGTCGGCGATTTCTTCCGGCGTTATGCCCCTCCGCAGCGCCGCCGTTATCGCCCACAGGCGCAGGTCGTTGGCGGGCATGAGGGGATAGGTTTTCATCTCTTTGCCGCGCTCCCACTGCGGGTCTTCCCAGAGCAGCGACCTTTTGCCGAACTCCAGCGAACGCACGGCTTTCTGCAAAGCCGCCTCGAAGGTGCGGTCGATGGCCATGACCTCGCCGGTGGCTTTCATCTGCGTGCCGATGATGCGGTCGCCGGAGGCGAACTTGTCAAAGGGCCAGCGCGGAATCTTGACGACTATATAGTCGAGGGCTGGTTCAAATGAGGCCATCGTCCTGCCGGTAACGGCGTTGGGAATCTGGTCGAGAGTCTTGCCGACGGCTATCTTGGCGGCGACGCGGGCAATGGGGTAGCCGGTGGCCTTGCTGGCGAGGGCGGAGCTTCGACTTACCCTGGGGTTGACCTCGATGACGTAATACTTCTCGCTTTTAGGGTCGAGGGCAAGCTGGACGTTGCAGCCCCCCTCCACCCCGAGGGCGCGGATGATGTTTAAACTGGCCGTCCGGAGCATCTGGTACTCGTTGTCGGTGAGGGTCTGGCTGGGCGCCACGACGATGCTGTCGCCGGTGTGCACGCCCATGGGGTCGAAGTTTTCCATGTTGCAGACGGTGATGCAGTTGTCGGCGGCGTCCCGCATGACCTCGTATTCGATTTCCTTCCAGCCGATGACCGATTCCTCGAGGAGCACCTGGCCGATGGGGCTGGCCCGGAGGCCGATGGTTACTTTCTCGTCGAGTTCTTTCATGGTAAGCGCCACCCCGCCCCCCGTCCCCCCCAGCGTGTAAGCGGGGCGGATAATCAGGGGCAGCCCGATGTCTTTAGCCACCCCGCGCGCCTGCTCGAGGCTGGTGACCGTCTGGCCTTTGGGCACCGGCTCGCCGATTTTCAGGAGAAGCTGCTTGAAAAGCTCGCGGTCTTCGGCGTTGCGTATCGTCTCTAACGGCGTGCCGAGCAGCCGTACGTTGTATTTATCCAGCACACCGGCGTCGGCTAAATCCACGGCGAGGTTGAGTCCCGTCTGCCCGCCAAGCGTGGGCAACAGGCCGTCCGGTCTTTCCCTTTCGATAATGCGGGAAATCATGTCCACGGTGAGCGGCTCGATATATACCACGTCGGCGACGTCTTCATCGGTCATGATGGTGGCGGGATTGGAGTTGACCAGCACGGAGATAACGCCCTCCTCGCGCATGGCCTTGCAGGCCTGCGTGCCGGCGTAATCGAACTCCGCCGCCTGCCCGATGATGATGGGCCCCGAGCCGATGATTAAGACTTTAGATGGTTTCAAGCTAATTGACTCCTCTTTTTCACCAGGTAAATTATCATTGCGGCAGACATAACTAATATTAATTCAGCTTCAGATTCTGTAACCTTGGACAAATCTACCGCTCCATGTGCCACTCCTGGTTCATTCCCACGATATGCATAGACTTTTTGGAAGGTTTGGTCTAATGGCTTTGGGATTGCGCCCTTTCTTACGGCTTTATTGATAATATCACTCAACAAAACCTTATCATCACCAACTATTACTCTTCCGACGGATTCAATGGCAGCGACAGCGTCTCGGATGCAGTTTTCTACATCGGGATTTGGGCGGACATTAAGCGCTTTCATAGCTTTCTCAAAATGTTGGTCCGCACCTTTGAACTCTGGCTCCTTGAGCAAATATCGTGCTTCTTTTATCTGTGCCTGTGTAAATCCAGAGCCAACTTTTTCAATCTTGCCATTGATTAATTCAAAGGGTAATCCCTCATCAATAAATAGTGAATTTAGACGTCTAGTAAATAAATCGGCATAGTGATCATACTTACCCCCCAATATTCGCCAAATTACCTCACAAATGTCATGAAATTCCCACCACTCGCGTTCTTCAATAATTACTTCTACTTGTGGGACTAAATCGGGATAATTATCCAATACATAGTCTCTATCTTTGCGTGGTATACGTAGTGCTATGCATATACTCTTGTATAGTTCTGTTGGTCCCATATATCGTTTTTCATATAGCTCGTCTAAAATATAGGCCAAACCAATACGTGTTGAATTAGGAACTGTTTCTTCTATTAATCCCTCTGGAGTTGGTCTCAAGTTGTAGCGCTTTGAAAACAAATCAGAATATGTCATTTTTTACCTCACCCCCTTTGTCCCCCTCTCCTTCAAAGGAGAGGGGGAGGTTTTCTTGATGAGGGGGTTCACCCCTCTCAAACTCCCCTTTTAACATTTGTCATTCCCGCGAAGGCGGGAATCCAGTGGTGGGGTAAGGGGGTCTGGATTCTCGGGTCAAGCCCGAGAATGACAGGGTGTGTCATTTCTTATTCCCCTCCATCATCCCCACGAATTTCTCGAACAAATACACGTTGTCCAGCGGACCCGGTGACGCCTCGGAGTGGTACTGGATGGAAAAGACCGGCAGTTCCTTGTGGCGCAGGCCCTCCACCGTGCCGTCGTTCAGGTTGATATGCGTCACCTCCAGCTCGCTCCCGATGGAATCGGGGTCGACCGCGTAGCCGTGGTTCTGGGCGGTAATGTGAATCCGGCCCGTCGCCAGCTCCCGCACCGGGTGGTTGCCGCCGCGGTGGCCGAACTTGAGCTTGAAGCACTTGCCCCCGAAAGCCCGGGCGATGAGCTGGTTGCCCAGGCAGATGCCCATGACCGGTTTTTTACCAATGAGTTTTCTCACCTCCACCACGATGTAATCAAGCAGGGCGGGGTCGCCCGGTCCCGGCGAAAGCAGTATGCCGTCCGGCTTTAAATCTAAAATGTCCTCCGCGGAAGTCGTGCAGGGGACGACGGTGCTGTGACAGCCGTGCTTTGCCAGCAACCGTAAAATGTTGTATTTAAGCCCGCAGTCCAGCGCCACCACGTGGTAGGGTAGTTCGGGATTGCCGTTTTGCCACTCGTAAGGCTTTTCCGCGGTGACCTCGCTGACGAAGTCGATTTCCCCGTAGTCGGGCGTATTTTTAATCGCCTCTAGAGCCTGGGCGGGCGTTTTCGTCGACGTAATCATGCCCATCATGACCCCCGCCGAGCGCAGTCGACGGGTAATAGCGCGGGTATCCACGCCCCAGATGCCCGGTACGCCGCCCTCCGCGAGGTATTCGTGGATGGTCTTATTATTGAGGTAGTGACTGGGCTGGTCGCATTCTTCCCTGACGACAAATCCCTTGACCTGTATCCGCCTCGATTCATCGTCCTCGTTATTGGTGCCGTAGTTGCCGATGAGCGGGTAGGTGGGCATCAGAATCTGGCCGGCGTAGGAGGGGTCGGTCAGCATTTCCTGGTAGCCCGCCATGCTGGTGTTGAAGACCGCCTCCCCGATGGTATCGGTCTCCGCCCCGAAGGCATAGCCTTCGTACACCGAGCCATCCGCCAGTACCAGTAACGCGATTTTAGTCATTATTTTCTAGCCTGTCTTTTCTTTCTGTCATTCTCGGGCTTGACCCGAGAATCCAGCCCCCCTTTTCCGCGCCACTGGATTCCAGCTTCCGCTGGAATGACAATTTGTATATTTATTACTCAGTTCTCGTTTCTATTTGCAAAGTTTCGTCCATGTAGACCGGGTTCCCCGTGTAGATGGTCGCCATCACCTTTCCCTTGAGCGTCTGGCCGTCCAGGGGTGTGTTTTTACCCTTCGAGACGAACTGCGCTGCGTCGACCACCCATTCTTTATGAAGGTCGAAGATGGTAACGTCCGCGGGAGCCCCGATTTCCAGAGTGCCCAGCTTTTCGTAGCCCAGAATCCGCGCCGGGCCGATGGTCAGCGCGGCGATGAGGGTATCCAGGCTCAATTCGCTGTTGAGAATCAGTCCCGCCAGGCTGCCCAAAGCCGTCTCGAAGCCGCTGATGCCGAAAGCCGCCTGCGTGAACTTGCAGTCTTTATCGGCGGCGGTGTGGGGGGCATGGTCCGTAGCGATTATATCGATGACGCCGTCGTTCAACGCCCGCAGCAGGGCAATAGTATCCCGCTTCGTACGGAGGGGCGGGTTCACCTTGGCATAAGTCTTGTATTTAAGAACCGCCTCCTCGGTGAGGGTGAGGTGGTGGGGGGTGACCTCCGCCGTGACCGGAACGCCCTCTTCCTTGGCGGTACGGATAAGCTCTAAAGAGCCCTCGGTGCTGACATGGGCGATGTGTATATGACCGCCGGTCTCGCGGGCAAGGTCAAGGTCGCGCTGGACGATTAGCTCCTCGGCGGTATCCGGTATACCGCGCAGTCCCAGTTCCAGAGACACAACGCCCTCGTTTATCTGGCCGCCCTGAGTCAGAAAAAGGTTCTCGCAATGGTCGATTATCGGTCGGTGAAAGTCGCGACTGTACTCGAGAGCCTGGCGCATGGCTTCGGGGCTGACCACCGGCGAGCCGTCGTCGCTGTAGGCAATCGCCCCGGCCATCTCCAGCTCGCTCATATCGACCAGTTCCTCTCCCTGTCGACCGAGGGTGACGCAGCCTATCGGCAATACGCGGATAGGGCTTTCGTTGGCCGCCACGGTTTTCACGTAGCTTATCATCGATTCGTTGTCCAGGGGTGGACTGGTATTGGGCATACAGCAGACGGTGGTAAATCCGCCCCGCGCCGCCGCCCGCGTGCCCGTAGCGATGGTTTCCTTCTCCTCGCCGCCCGGCTGCCGCAGGTGGCAGTGGAGGTCAATAAAGCCGGGGCAGACGATAAGCCCTTCCGCGTTAAGGACGGCATAATCTTCTTCGGGGGGCGTGCCGTCGCCCAGCCAGGCGATTTTACCCTCTTTGATAAGCAGGTCGCCGGGTTTATCGATTCCCTGTCCGGGATCGATAATGCGTCCGCCCCGTATCAGTAAAGCATCAGCCATTTATCTAATGATGTCCTCCCGTATAGTGACTGGGTTTGAAGCCGTGGGCCTCCGCTTCCTCCGCCGTATTGAAAACAATCAGGTTCTCCGGTCGGATGATTCTGGCCCAGTGGCTGTCCGCGTCGTGGTATTTCTTGGTATCCAGTTTGCCTTCATGCCAGTCGGTGCTGGCAACGTATTTCGGCTCGAAGCCGTGTTCGCAGTAGACACACCGCAGCGTCAGTGGCCGGGTTTTCACTATCTTAAACTCGGGCTTGAGGTACTTCGTTTCGGTGGCCTGAATCGATACGCACTTGGGATTGGGACATACGGGACTTATATCATGGCGGTAAACGGGGTAGTCCGCCGGGGGCGGCGAATCCACTTCCGGAACATCAAGTCCCCTGGCGCCCAGCAGGAATGCGAGTAGCGCCATCCTGACCGGTACGCCGCGGCTGGCCTGTTTGAAGTACATGCTGCGCTCGTCGCTATCAACCTCATAGGCCAGTTCGTCCACTCTGGGTAGCGGATGCATGACCAGGGTCTTGCGGAAGGCCTTGCCCTTGAGCAGCTCTTTATCCACCACGCGGTATTTCTCCTTGAAATCTCCACCCTCTTCACCGACTTCGAACCTCTCTTTTTGCGGTCGGGTAACATAGAGGGCATCGACCCCCTCTTTCAGCTCGATCTGCACACTGATGTCCGGCATCATAGCCAGCTGGTGGGGACTGCTCGGCGTGGTATAGATGGCATCTAGGGGGAAGAGAGTGTCCTTAACGTTCTGGTCTAAAGTGCCGAATTTTTCCAGGTCGCCGCCGTATTCGGTAATGAGCTTGTCGATAACGTGCTGGGGCACCTCCAGCCCCGGACTCGGGCAGAAGAGCATATCCGCGCCGAACTTGGCCAGGGCGAAAATCAGGGAGTGGATAGTCCGGCCGTATTTCAAATCGCCCCACAGGGCAATTTTAAGTCCTTTGATGGTTTGCCTTTCTTTCTGAATGGTGTAAAGGTCGCAGAGGGTCTGAGTGGGGTGCTGGTGGCCGCCGTCGCCGGCGTTGATTACCGGGATACCGGCATAGTCGGCCATGACACGGGCGGCTCCTTCCCACGGGTGGCGAATAACGATAATGTCGGCGTAGCCTCCGACTACTCTGGCCATATCGGCGATGCTTTCGCCTTTGGCCAGCGACGTGGCGCCGACATCGGAAACGGTAATGACACTGCCGCCGAGACGGTGCATGGCAGCCTCGAATGATAGTCTGGTGCGGGTGCTCGGTTCGAAGAACAGGCTCGCCATAATTTTCCCCTGGCAAAGGCCGTGCTGTTCTTTCAGGTTCGCCGACATTCCGTCGGCCAGTGAGAAGAGCGACATTATTTCGCCGTTG
>JAUWGD010000104.1 GCA_030606585.1 Dehalococcoidales bacterium
ATATCGGCGTAGCGGTCAAGAATAGAGTCCAGAAAGCCACCAAAGGCAGATGACATACCCTTCAAGCGGGCCAGGCTGCCATCAACGCCGTCAATGATTGAAGAAAGCTGGGCAAGCAAACCGGCGGCGATATTCCAGTTGTATATAAAGCTGAATAAGGAGAGAACAGCCAGACCAAAGGCGGCCCAGCTAATCTGATTCGGGGTTATTCTGGTCCGGGCAAGGAGCTTGGCTATGGGGTCGGATATCCTGCGGTTTATATATCGGGAGACGTATCCATCATAAGCGGCGGCCATTTAATGCCCCTTGTGACCGTGCCAGTTTCAGGTCTTCTTCGATATCGATATCCATCCAGGAACAACTGCTCACGTCGCAGGTATTAAAACGGTGTCCCCGTGCCACCATAAAGCAGATGACATCCGATATCTCGATGTTATTACCGCGCAATCGGGCAAGCTCTTCAACCGTGTTGAAAAACCTCTCCGTGAGAAGAAAAACGCCAGTATCCAGCGCATCCCAACGCCTGAGCTCCTTGCCAATATACCGAATGCCGCCGTCTTCGAATAAGGCCACCTTGGTCGCTTCTTCGATATTGTGATTGAGTGTCGGCCGATATTCAACACAAAGAGTATCAGTTATTACCTTGGTACTCAGCAGACGCCAGAGAATGTTGGTTTCAATTATGTGGTCTCCCATGCATAAGATGACCGGTTCTCCCGTAGTCCATGACTTAGCCCGCCAGACAGAGATGGCATTGCCACCGAGATAGTCCGGGTTCTCCACGTAATGTAGATTTGCCCCATACTGACTGCCGTCTCCCAGGCTATGCCTTACTTCATCTGCCAAGTATCCCACCACGATTGCGATATTCCTTATGCCAGCTGCGGCCAATGCCCGGATGGGAGAGAGTATCATGGGCTCTCCTTTATCATTTATTGGTAATAGCACCTTGGGGCGATCTCTCGTCAGCTCACCCATGCGGTCTCCATCACCAGCAGCTATGATAACAGCTCGATTAATTTTTGCGTCAAGCACCAGCAAAATACTCCTCTAATACCTTTAAAAATCAAAGAAAGCCGCAATAAATCCAACAATTTAGTACGGACTTACGGAGCACCATTCTGACGAAGAGAATAGTATAACCTAACACAATATAATTGAGGAGCAGTAAGCTTGTCAAGGTATAATGATTCATGCGACAGTTGCTGAACTAAATCACGCTTTATGTACCTCTGCCGCTCTTACATGTCCTGGGTATGCAACAGAATTGCATTCTGTTCAATACATGTCACAATAGCTTATTTTGTTAACTCGCTGCACAACATAGTATTTAGTCGCCTCCCTTCAGAAGTCGTTTTAAATCATGTCTTTACCAATCTTCCACGACCACTTGATTTTTAGTACTACCAAAACTATAATCAGACTGTGAGCGGCAAGATTGGCAGACCAAGAACAGGTAGAACGCCGAACTTCAGTATCAGGATAAAACCTGATGCCCTCAGGCAGGCGAAGCATGCTGCTATGAACCAGGAAAAGACGCTAGGAAAGTGGCTCGAAGAAGCGATAAAAGAGAAGATTCAGAGCGAACAAGAACAGAAATAAATCAAAATAGGAGGTAAATAGATGAAACAAAGGGCACCTGCTTTACCAGATTCCCCTACCTTCCAACAGCTTTGGGATGCTCTTGGCTCAAGGCCGATTAAATCCGCACGAGAGCGCCTGCTTTACACGCAGGGGGTCACAGGTTCGAGTCCTGTACCGCCCACTATCAAGATTGGGGGTAACCTAAGCGAAAATGGCTAACTATGATAAGTATATCTGCACGACGCTCCAGAAAAGGCACATGCTGCCCGGCCCCTCCCCGGAAGAAAGAGATAAGCTTGCGGCTGAAGGCAGACGCATCAGCATGGAGCATGTCCTCTGGATTGACGACGAGGTAATCCCGGGCGCCTACTATGGCGAGTCCACCTGGATATGGCCCCCCACCTACCCGAACCAGATATCCTGGGAGGAACTGATGAAGCGGGGATTACAGACTCCGGGAATGTTCCCCCATGTCCACGACTTCCCCGAGCTGCTTTCATGGTGGAGCACCGACCCCGACCACCCGGAGGACACCAGCGCCATGGGAATGCTGATGGAGGACGAAGAAATACCCCTGGATAGGAGTTGGGTCGCCTATATCCCGGCCAATATGCCGCACATGCCCACCCGTGGCGCGGGCGGCAGGGTCACGAGCCTGCCTGTTTGCCACTGGACCTCCGGACCGGGCGGGGTATATACGAGGGAAAAAGACGAAGAAACGCCCGATCCCACAACCGAGCAGAAGGAGATGCCCAAAATCAAGAAAACCGGCCCGTTCAAATACGCAAAATACATGGTCTACGGCAACGAGCCCCACGGGAAGAAGCCCGATTACATGCACGAGACCGACCCCAAGTATTACCGCCCCATGGCTTACATCGACCAGGTTGTTATTCCCGACGCCGAGTTCGGCTGCGATACCAGGTGGTTCCTGCCGGGCGATGAGTCTAAAGCAGGCCAGCTGATGATGGACGCTCATACCGTGCCCCACGGCACATCTATCGTTTTCAACGCCATGAACTACGACGACATCACCGACCTGTGCGCCGAAGTCGAGCTATGGATAGGCGGCGAGAAGCACATTATCAATAAAAGCTTTGGAGCGTATATCCCCCCCGACGTGGAGCAGGGCCCGATGATAATCCGCAATATCACCAAGCAGATATTCTTCATGATATCCTACCCCATGGGTGAAGGTATTAAAAAATACCGCGGTAAATAATATCCCGGTGTCACGGTGATGAACCTGATGGTGAAGCAATTTCCCGGGAGTGCTTCATACGCAGGGGGTCACAGGTTCGAGTCCTGTACCGCCAGCTCTTCACGGGATATCCGGGCCCGAGCAATCTTTACGTTAACCCCTTAACCCCACCGTTTAATTTATCAATTCCACGCCTGTAAGAAATATCATTATACCCGTCTAAAATGTTATAATCATCCCAGCAACACATTTTACTCAGGACTATTCAATTGACCAGTTCTTGCCCAAATCCCGGCTGTTACAATGATTCAATAAAGGAGACAACTTCATGCCCAGGAGAGAAGATATTAACAAGGTAATGATTATCGGCTCCGGACCAATCATTATCGGGCAGGCATGTGAATTCGATTATTCCGGGACCCAGGCCTGTAAAGCGCTGCGCAGTCTGGGATATAAAATCGTCCTGGTTAATTCCAATCCGGCTACTATTATGACCGACCCCGGCACTGCCGATGTTACCTATATTGAACCGCTCAACCTTGAGGCTATAACCAAGATTATCGAAAAAGAAAGGCCGGATGCATTGTTGCCGAACCTCGGCGGTCAGACAGGACTCAACCTCAGCGCCGAGTTGTCCAAGGCCGGGGTACTGGAGAAATATAACGTTAAAGTAATCGGAGTCGAGGTCGATGCCATCATTCGCGGCGAAGACAGGCTGGCCTTCAAGCAAACAATGACCGAACTCGGTATAGAGATGCCCAGCAGCGAGATTACCGAAAGTGTGGAAGGGGCTGAGGAGATAGCCGCCAAGCTGGGGTACCCGGTGGTGGTCCGCCCCGCTTATACGATGGGCGGGACGGGGGGAGGCCTCGTCTATAACGTAGAAGAACTGCGTACTGTGGCCGGTCGCGGCCTGGCCGCCAGTCTTATCGGCCAGATACTGATTGAAGAGTCCGTGCTGGGCTGGGAGGAACTGGAACTGGAAGTAGTGCGCGATGCTAAAAATCAGATGATAACGGTCTGTTTTATTGAGAACGTCGACGCCATGGGTGTGCATACCGGCGACTCCTACTGTACTGCTCCCATGCTGACCATCAGCCGGGAGCTGCAGGACCGCCTGCAGGACTATTCGTACAGGATTGTGGAGGCAATAAGGGTAATCGGCGGCACCAACGTCCAGTTTGCCCATGACCCCAGGACCGGACGCGTTGTGGTTATTGAAATCAATCCCCGGACCTCACGCTCATCGGCGCTGGCCTCCAAGGCTACGGGCTTTCCTATCGCCCTGGTATCATCCAAGCTGGCCGGCGGCCTTACCATGGACGAAATCCCCTACTGGCGCGAGGGCACCCTTGAGAAATATACACCCTGTGGCGACTATGTTGTCGTTAAATTTGCGCGCTGGGCTTTTGAAAAATTCAAGGACGCCGAGGATAAGCTGGGCACCCAGATGCGCGCCGTCGGTGAGGCCATGAGTATCGGCAAGAACTATAAAGAGGCATTTCAGAAAGCCATCCGTTCTCTGGAAACAGGCAGATACGGACTGGGGTTCGCCAGCGATTACAACAGCAAATCGCTTGACGAACTCATGGCAATGCTGAATGAACCCAGCAGCGACCGCCAGTTCATCATGTACGAAGCCCTGCGCAAGGGCGCCGATATCCAGGAGCTATACGAAAAGACCTATATCAAAACCTGGTTTATCGAACAGATGAAGGAACTCGTTGACCTTGAAGAACGGATACTTGCGTATAAAGGCAAACAATTACCGGATAATTTGCTGATTCAGGCAAAGAAGGATGGCTTCGCCGACCGCTACCTTGCCGGATTACTCGATATACCGGAAAAGGAAATCCGGCGGAAACGCCTCTCCCTGGGAATGAAAGAGGCCTGGGACGCCGTACCGGTAAGCGGTGTCGAGAATGCCGCCTATTACTACTCGACCTATAACGGCGAGGATAAAATATCGACCAGCGACCGCAAAAAGGTAATGGTCCTCGGGGGAGGACCCAATCGCATCGGCCAGGGAATCGAATTCGATTACTGCTGCGTGCATGCCGCCTTCACCCTGCGCGACGAGGGGTACGAAACGATAATGGTCAATTGCAATCCGGAGACCGTTTCTACCGATTACGATACCTCGGACAAGCTGTATTTCGAGCCTTTAACCGTGGAAGACGTATTGAGTATCTACGAAAAGGAAAAACCGGAGGGCGTTATCATCCAGTTCGGGGGTCAGACACCGCTGAATATCGCCAACGAACTGGAAGAGGCCGGCGTGAATATCCTGGGGACTTCCCCCGAATCAATCGACCTTGCCGAAGATAGAGACAGGTTCCGCAAACGAATGCAGGAGATGGGTATCCCGATGCCTGAAGCAGGTATGGCCAGCAACATGGATGAAGCGCTCGAAGTTGCCCGGCAGATTGGCTATCCCCTGATGGTACGGCCGTCCTATGTGCTCGGTGGGCGCGGCATGCAGGTGGTCTATGACGAGGATATGCTCCGGGAATACGTTACCGCAGCGGTAGGCGTCACCCCGGACCGCCCGATTTTAATCGACAAATTTCTTGAGAATGCCATTGAAGCCGAAGCCGACGCCGTCGCCGATGGCACCGATGCCTTCGTCCCGGCCATCATGCAGCACATCGAGCTGGCCGGGATACATTCGGGAGACTCCGCCTGTGTCATTCCGCCCGTAAGCCTGGCGCAGGAACACATCGATACGATTAATACCTACACGAAGAAAATTGCGCAGGAGCTGAACGTGGTAGGGCTGATGAATATGCAGTACGCCATTGCCGATAATATCGTCTATGTCCTGGAGGCTAATCCCCGCGCCTCCCGCACCGTCCCGATAGTATCCAAGGTATGTAACGTTTCCATGGCACGCATTGCCACGCAATTTATGCTCGGCAAGCGACTGGGTGAGCTTAATCTGAAACCCCTGAAAATCCCCCACTTCGGCGTTAAGGAATCGGTCTTTCCGTTCAACATGCTGCCTGAAGTCGACCCCCTGCTCGGTCCGGAGATGCGCTCAACGGGTGAGGTGCTCGGTATCGCCAATGCCTTCGGTCTGGCCTTTTTCAAAGCACAGCAGGCGGCACGGCAATTCCTGCCGACGGAAGGAACGGTGCTGATAACGGTATCGCCTCAGGACAGGCCCGCGGTCTACGATGTCGCCAGGCAATTTGCCGAACTCGGTTTTAAGATACTGGCTACTCAGGGCACTCACGAATTCCTGACAGGTAAGGATATAGACGCGGAGTTAATACTCAAAATGCACGA
>JAUWGD010000098.1 GCA_030606585.1 Dehalococcoidales bacterium
GGCGACAGCCACGAGGTCGGCGGTGATGGCGATATTTTTAGCCGTCCAGGTTACGCCGTAATCTGCCGACTTGTATACCACGTTGGTCACGATACTGTTACCCGCGGCGGCATAGATGGACGAATAATCGGCGGTCATGGAAAAATCGCGGACATCGATTCCGGCAGGGCCGAGAACATTGTCCACCGTGCTCGGAATAGTCTCGGCTGACCAGACACTGGCACCGGAGAATGCCGGTTTGGCTGGCAATAAAAGGCCGGCCAGTATTATGATGGCTATGCCCAGGCTTGATATTACCGATATTTTCTGTTTCATGAGCCTGATAGTATATTTAAATCCCCCCGTCTCAGGTCTGTCAAGGAGGGGTTAATCGGTATATTATCGCATACTCCCCGGGTATTTATTCGCTTTCGTTCTGGAGTCTATCGTAGAGTGCCTTCTCGACTTCAATGGCTTCGGCGGGCAGGTGGTTAACCGTACCTGCGGAAAGGGCCAGCAGATAAATCCTGGCGGTCTTTTCGGTCAATTCGCAGGCGGTAAAAGCGTCGCGCACGGAGCGGCCGGTGCTTATCGCACCGTGGTTCGGCAGCAGAACGGCGCTCCGGTCTCCCAGAGCAGCCACAACATTGACTACCTGCTCCCGGCTGCCGCTGAGCGCATGCCGGGCCAGCTTTATACCGCCGCCGAGGAAGGCTATCTGGTCGTCCAGGATGGGAGGAATGTCCCGTCCGGTAACGGAGACGGCGCTGGCAAAAACCGGGTGAGTGTGGATTACCGCATTGACGTTTTTTCTAGCCTGGTAGATACCGACATGCAGCATCGTCTCCATCGAAGGACGCAGATTACCCTCAATCGTCTGTCCATCGAAATCCACTATCTGGATATCATCAACAACAAGTGAATCATAGGGCTTGGCGCTGGGGGTAATGGCCAATAACTCTCGCCCACCTTCGGCGGGCAGGCGCAGGCTGATATTACCGGCGGTGCCGACGACCAGGCCTTTTTGCAGCATCTGTTGCGCCGCTTCCAGTACTATCTTCTTTTCTTCACGCCACTGGCCCATTTGGTAACCCCCGCTCGGTGTGGGCTGGCTTTTCGGGAGTGGGCTGCACACAGGAAGCCGTGCCGCATGCCCCATTCTAATATAGACGGACTTTATAGTCTACTTTTTTAGACAGGATGCTGCGTTGTATAATGTAAATCAAGCGGAAGGCAGGAGGTACCATGAACGAAACGATTGGTGGTAGCAAGGCAGTGGTATTATCTATCGGCCAGGAGTTCCACCTGAAGCTCGGTAAAGACCGTATATACTATGCGGGTATGCCGTCGGAAGAAGTCTATTCTATCGTGCAGAGAAAGAGCACCGGTTACCAGGGCTATGCCTGGAATTTATATTATCAAAAAAGACAGCGGGATATAACCATAGACGGTATCAGGCTCCATGTCGAGAGAGTGACTCCCGAAGAAATAGCGATAAGGATAACGTAACAGCTTTAGAGGCCGGATAGCGGTACTTTATATCACAATCTCCGACTTTCGGCTATCGCCGTTACGCCGGAACATGATAGTCACGATACTGCCGGACTTTAGACCCTTCAACGCCTGCTCCGTGTCGGCGGCGTTGTTTAAAAGCCTCGAGTTGATTTCGGTGATAATGTCTCCTGCCTTAAGTCCCGCCTTCTCCCCGAGAAAACCCGGGGTAACCGCCCCTATAAGAGCGCCGGATATCGGTTCGACGCCGTTCTTTAGGGCATCGGTAATTTTCAGGCCGAAGCGTATCGGCTTACGGTTATTACCGACATCCAGCAGCGTTTGAATTCGCGCCCGGTCGAAGCCGATTATCGCCTCACCACCAATGACAATCACCGGCACGCCCATCTGGCCGGTCATTCTGACCATTTCTTCCGCTGCCTCCCGGTCGCGGGAGACGTCATATTCCGTATATTCCGCGCCAAGTTCACCGAGAAAACTCTTGGCCTGGTGGCAGTAACCGCAGGTCGGTGTAGTGTATATCTTAATATCTATCTTTATTTACCTCCGGCGCTCAGGACTTGCTGTCTTTATCTACTTTCACATCGGGTAACCCGGGCAGGCTAAGCGGATTGTTGCTCCGCTTTAATGGATTGAAGTCAGGATACGAATTCAGGAACTCTTTGGTCGCACCACAGTATTTACACCGCCCGCGGCTCCTGGGGCCGTCGGCAACTGCAATTATCCAGTAATGATGGCATTTATCTTCGGGTGGTTTCTCTTCAGTTCTTTCTTTACATCCCTGTTTCATCACACCCCCCTGTCCCTCATTCATGACCATTTTAGGCCACAATGGGAAAGTTGTATGCGACTTTTGTCCCAAATAAAACGAGCCGAAGGAATAGCTATGGAAAGGGTGCAAGGGTCTCTTGGAGGTGATGATTGAGGAATATAAGGAAGAATCGGCGGTTAAGATATATGCCGAATCCTAATCGTTCTCAATAATTATTTCGAAGGGGCAACTGATAGCCTCGTTAGGGCATACGAGCTCGCAGAGAGTGCACCAGCGGCATTCGTCCACTTCTATAGCCTGGACGGTTTTTTCAACCAGTTTAAGCGCACCACAGGCACATACACTTACACAAAGGCCGCAACCGTCGCATTTCGCCTTGTCTATTATCGGCATCTCTCCCATATCTCTATCTCCACATAACCTATTTTAGACTGTTAAGTTAGCTCCTGTCTGCGACATTTCTCTCATCAGGTAATACCGGCCGTTTCCCTGAGGACTTCCTGGTCGGTAATTACCACGCGGTTACGCTCCAATCTGATAGCGCCTACCGCTTCCAGGTTTTTAAGTGACCTGCCGACCATTTCACGGGCGGTGCCTATCATCGATGCCATCTCCTGCTGGGTAAGACGTGGCTTCTCACCGACGCCATCCCCGGCGTATTCGAGCAGCATCTTGGCGACCCTGCCGGTGACGTGACGGAAGGAGAAATCTTCAACCAGCGATACCAGTTCCTGTACCCGGCGCGATAGCACCTGAATTATATTCATAGCTATCTGCGGGTGCTCCCGGAGGACAACTTCCAGGTCCTTCTTCTTTATGGCATATAAAACAACCGCGCCCATGGCTTCGGCGCTGATGAGATTCGGCATACCGCTTAAGATGGAAACGTCATTGAACGACTCGCCGGGGCGTATAATACGGAATATCTGCTCTTTACCGTCGGCAGATGTCTTGAATATTTTAACCACACCGGCGGTCACAAAAAAGAGCACATCCGCGGGTTCACTCTCGAAACTGAGTATCTCTCCCCGGTCGGCTTTTTTCTCGAAAATATACTTGCCGACCGTATCGATTTCGGAATCGCTCAGCCCGGAGAAATATGGAATCGACCTTAAAAAATCAGTCTTGATGGCCATGTCTGTCCGCACGTGCTCCTGATATCACCGGAAATTACTGGTAGGATTATACCAATTCCGGGGGCATTCGGCAAAGTAGGGCGGTATAACAGTGCAAGAAAGTAATTGTGTATATCAGGCAGACTGCGGATATCAGTTCACTCCGCTAAAATAGTAGCCGACCCCCGGTTCGGTCAGGATATACTTGGGTTGTGAGGGGTCCGGTTCTATTTTCTGGCGCAAGTGTGATATATAGATGCGCACATAGTCCACGTCGTCGATATATTCCCAGCCCCAGACGTTTTCCAGTACCTGCTGGTGAGACATGACGCGGCCGGTGTTCTCCACGAGCAATGCCAGAAGACGAAATTCACGCGGCGTGAGTTTTAACCTCTCTCCGTTGACGGAAACCCTCCGCTCCGCCACGTCTACGGTGAGGTATTGGTTGGCAAAGAGGACTTTCTTGTTCTGGTTCATGTAAGAGGGTTTCTCGGCCCGCCTTAATGCCGCACGTACCCTGGCCAGTAGCTCCCGGTTCCCCACCGGCTTGCTCAGGTATTCGTCGGCGCCGCATTCGAGACCGCGTACGATGTCATCCTCGGAGTTTCGCTTGCCGGTGAGCATAATAACGGGTATATCACTAACCTCGCGGATTAGGCGGCAGGTCTGCCAGCCGTCGATTTCCGGCATCATGACATCCAGAAGGACAATGTCTGGCTTTCGCTCGTAAATAACGCGTATGGCCGCCTGCCCGCTGCTGGCTTTTATCACCTCATACCCTTTGCTGGTTAAGACCTGGTCGACCAGTCTCAGCTGGGCAGGCTCATCATCGACGACAAGCACCTGTTTAGTCATCTTCGTTCCTCTTGATAATAATAGTTTTCTTTATATTCGGTAGCGTTTCACGACTGCTCTGGCATACTGTTTACCAGTTCCAGCAGGCGTTTGGCGCTGTTGAGGATATCATTCAGACTGCGTCTCTGTTCTTCGTTAATTTTACCGGGCACCTCATCGAGCATTAGCTCGGTAAACCCGATAATTATGTTCAAGGGCGTACGGAAGTCGTGAGACATTTTCGAAAGAAACTCGGCCTCAACCTTTATGCCTTTCGCACCCGCAGCCCCGATGCTATCACCATTATCATGTGCCATATGTACTATTATAGCAAATAACAGGTCATCAGGCAATATACTTTAGTACTGATTACTCGTAATTCAGGATATTTTGGGGGGTAAAAAAATGTTGCTGAGGCCACTTGTAGTGTTCGTTGGCATGAACACGCACGGAAGACAGAGAATTAATTGAATCCGTGTCGGGGATTAGAGAATTACAGAACCGGGGTATTGATAAGATGTGGTTGATTAAGGCTGAGCTGGTTTGAATTTCAGGTATTCCCGAATGGACCTGTCGAGGTAAGCCACGGCCACGTCCTCTCTCCGGAACCTTCGTTCACCGCGTGGGCCGATACGATATGCCGTTATTTTTCCCTGTCGGCACCATCGCCTTATTGTGCCGGGGTGAACGTTAAAAATACGAGCGACATCGCCTGTCGTCAGCATGATACTTTCGTGCCTCTTTTCTGTGCCGGGCGGGGGTACTGCCTGTTCTACCAGGCCTCGGGGGGCACAATCTCGGGTTCGGGAGAGAGCTCGAACCAGTGGTTGAATACCGAACCCCCCGGAGCGTTCGCCAGTATTCTCTCTTTAACTTCTTCGTAGCAGCCCTGGAACTCGGGCATCTGCTCGCCTTCTTCGTCGAAGACCATTACCGTGTTATTTTTTATCCTGATAACTGTCCTGATCACGGTCACTCTCCTCTGCTGTAATTTTATCTCTCTGATTCTATCGTAATCCATACGTATTAAATAGTCATAAAATTGCTGTTAAAATATGGTAAAAATAGTACCGGGTACTTTCTTGTATTGGTATAGTGGTTATGTCTATAATATTCTTGTTTACCAGTAAAGGAGAACATGAGCCGACTTATAGATGAATTCCACAAAGCAACCCAGACCGCCGCCCCGCCGATGGGTTTCCGGGCGGCCAGGCCAACCGCAGCGGCGGCGCGAATGCCGCTTATTGCCAGTCTGGAAATCAGAGCGAATGAAAATCCGGCCGATTGTGCCGGGGGTGCCAGCGCCGTTTTGCTCAGACCGGGTAAAACACGCCCGATGGTTAAAAACCTGCCGGATATTCCCTGCGGAATATACCTGGATGATGACGGCGATAAACAGACGGCGTCGCTTGAAGGGGAGGGATACGATTTCGTGGTATTTTCCGCATCCGGTCGGATATCCGCCACCCCTCAGGAAGATAAAATCGGCAGGATTTTACAGGTAGAATCGTCGATGGATGACGGCCTGCTGAGGGCTGTTAACGACCTGCCGGTAGATGCTGTACTTGTCGCCGATACCTTCGAAGGCGGCGGTTCTCTGGTCTGGCACCAGCTGATGATATTCCGGCACCTGGCGCGGTTAATCTCCAGGCCTCTGATAGTACCCGTGCCGCTGAATATTAACATGGAAGAGCTGAAAGCCATCTGGGACGCCGGAGTAGATGGGCTCGTGGTGAAAGTCGATGCATCAAGTGCCGAAGCGCTTAAAGAACTGCGCCAGGCAATCGACAAGCTGCCGCCCCGCTCTCAGGTAAAACGGGATAGAATGGAAGCCCTGCTGCCACGGATTGGCGGAGAGAGCAGCGTAGCACCTCCCCCCGACGAAGAGGAAGAAGAGGAATACGAGTAACCGGCTAAGCTAAAAGAGATTGTGTAAGTTGGCGGAGGTAGTTTTTAGACGCCCTGAATCATCTGGTAGGACTTGCCCTCGGTAGTGACGGCCGGGGCGATGACCATCTCTGCCTGGTGCATC
>JAUWGD010000012.1 GCA_030606585.1 Dehalococcoidales bacterium
ACCACCTTATCGAGGATATCAAGCAACTGGAACTCCGACTGGGCAACCCGCAGGTGTACAAAGTAAAGGAAGTAGAGCCATGGTCGAGGATACCGGAAAGACGCTACGCGCTGACACCTACCGGCCGGTAAACGCCCCGGAACCGGTACGGGTGGAAGAAGACGCCTCCGGCTGCCCCGTGGCGGTCAGGGAAAAGCGGCGGCAGGCCGCCATCTCTATCGAAGACAGGTGGCGTATCGACGACGAGTGGTGGCGCGCCGGGCCGGTAACGCGCCTCTATTACGCCGTCCGGCTCGCCTCGGGACAGCGGCTGGTACTCTATAAAGACCTGAACGATTCCGGCTGGTACCGGCAGAATTATTAGGATACGACCATGTCTTACGCCGAGCTTCACTGTCACAGCTACTACTCCTTCCACGACGGCGCCTCCTCGCTGGAGGAGCTGCTGCTGCGGTCGAAGGAACTGGGCTACCGCGCCCTGGCCGTCACCGACCATGATAACCTGTGCGGGGCGATGCGCTTTGCCCAGCTCACCGATTCGCTGGGGATGCGGGGCATTATCGGGGCTGAGCTAACCATCAAAGGCGGCTATCACCTTACCCTGCTGGCTAAAGACCGGCAGGGCTACGGCAACCTCTGCCGCCTCATTACCGCCGCCCATGCCTCCGGCGAGCGTAACGAACCCGAGCTGCCGCCAGACATCCTGCCGGAGCATGCGTCGGGGCTGATTGCCCTGTCCGGCTGTCCGCGGGGTGAGCTATCACAACTGCTGGCGAAGGCGCGCTTTACCGAGGCGCGCAACCTGATTCGGCAGTACCTCGATTGGTTCGGCGGGGAGAACTACTACCTGGAGCTCCAGCACAACCTGGTGTTCGGGGATACCGAGCGCGTAAAAGCCCTGCTGGCACTTTCGCAGGAAACGGGCGTAAAGGTAGTGGCTACAGGCAACGTCCACTACCATATCCGCGATAGGCACCAGCTCCAGGACTGCCTGGTGGCCGTCAAGAACTGCCGGAGCCTGGAAGAGACCCACCGGGAAAGGCGATCCAACTCCGAGTTTTACCTGCGGCCGCAGCCGGAACTGGAGAGCCTTTTCCGCGAATGTCCCGAGGCTTTACAAAATACCCTGGAAATCGCCGAACGCTGCACCTTCGACCTTACCCGCGACCTCGGCTACGCCTTCCCGGACTACCCGGCGCCGGAAGGCTACACGCCGGAGAGCTACCTGAAAAAGCTCTGTCACGAGGCGGCGGTGCGGCGCTATGGGTCGGTTACCCCTGCCGTGAAAAAGCGTCTGGACGAGGAATTCCGCCTTATCAGGAAATTCAGGCTGGCGGGCTTCCTGCTGATGTACCACGAGGTTATCAAGCTGGGGCGGGAGGTTATGATAGACCAGGGGCTGAGCGACCCGTCGCTATCCCTGGAAGAAAACCCTCCGGGGAGGGGCCGCGGCTCATCGGTGGCCCTGCTGGCGGGCTACCTCATCGGCCTTTCCCATATCGACCCGCTGCAATATAATCTCTCGCTGGAGCGCTTCCTCCCCGATGATATCATGACCAACGTGCCGGATATAGACCTCGATTTTCCCCGCAGCATCCGGGAAGACCTCATCCTGAGAACGCATCAGAAGTGGGGCTGGGAGCACGCCGCCCTGACCGGCACCATCGCCACCTATCAAATCAAGGGGACGGTGAGAGACCTGGGCAAGGCGCTGGGCCTGCCGGAGACGGAAATCGACCACCTGGCCAGGCAGTCGGACTGGGGCAGCGCCCGGAAACTGGGAAAAAAGATGCAGAGAATGCCCAATTTCAAGGATAAAATAGACGCCCCGGTCTGGCGGGATTTAATAAGGCTGGCCGCAGAACTGGACGGTTTCCCCAAGTACATGGGACAGCACCCCGGCGGCATGATTCTTTCGTCCAGTCCCCTCATCGATATCGTGCCGGTGCAAAGAGGCGCCATCGAAGGACGCTACGTCTGCCAGTGGGACAAAGACAGCATCGACGACGCCGGCTTCGTCAAAATCGACTTTCTGGCGCTGGGCGCTCTTTCCCAGCTCCAAGAGGCAATCGAGCTCATCAAGCAGCGCACCGGGAAGCGCATCGATATGTCGCGCATCGACTTCGAGGATACCGCCGTTTACGATATGCTCTGCCGCGGGGATACCATCGGCATCTTCCAGGTGGAGTCGGCGGCACAGATGCAGACCATCACCCGACTCAGGCCGAGAAACCTGCTGGACATGGCCCACGAGGTGGGGGCGGTGCGGCCCGGCGTGGGCGTCAACCACGGCGTGCAGGAGTACCTGGCCCGGCGTACCGGGAGAAAGCCGGTGACCTATGATTGTCCCCTGGAGAAACGGCCCCTGGAGCGCACGCTGGGCGTCGTCCTGTTCCAGGACCAGGTCAACCAGCTGGCGATAGACGTGGCGGGGTTCGCCCCCAGCGAGGCGGACAGGCTGCGCCGCGCCTTCGGCCGGAGGCACAACGAGGAACTCATCGAGCGGTACCGTCAGAAGTTCCTCGAAGGAGCCAAAAGCAGGGGTGTCAGCGAAGAAGCGGCGGAAAAAGTCTTTAAGAAGTTCAACGGCCTGTACATGTTCCCGGAGTCGCACGCCTTCGCCTTCGGGGTGACGGCCTACCAGGCGGCCTGGCTGAAGTTCCATTACCCCCTGGAGTTCTTCGTGGCTATCTTCAACCAGCAGCCCATGGGCTTCTATAACCTGGAAACGTTGAAGGAAGACGCCAAACGACACGGGATAACCGTGCTGAACCCGGATATCAATAAAAGTGATTCTAAATGCACCATAGAACACCACAATGTCATTCCCGCGAAAGCGGGAATCCAGAACGCAAGCCACCCCACCCCGCTGGATTCCCGGGTCAAGCCCGAGAATGACAGGCGGGGGAGTGGAGAGGGCGGGGCGCTGCGCCTGGGGCTTTTAAGCGTCATGGGGCTGGGGGAAGCTTCCACCGGGGCTATAGAGGAGGGCAGGAGAAAAGGGGACTTTAAAACCATTGGCGACTTCCTGGAGCGCACCGGAGTGCTGGAGGAAGTAGCCCTGAACCTGACCGGAGCCGGTGCCTTCGACAGCATAGAGTCGAACCGCAGAAAGGTGAAGTGGGAAATCGGGCTTAGATATCGATCCATAAACTCCCAGTTGCCCCTGCCGCTTCCCGTGGAGCAGGACCTGGTGGCGCTGGAGGCCCCGGGCGAGTGGGAGCGCATGCAGGAGGAGTATAATGTGCTCAGCCTCTTTCCCGTCGGCCATATCATGTCACACCTGCGCCCGCGCTTCAACGGCGGCTTCTGCCGCAGTAAAGATATTGAGAAGCTGGGCGACGGCGCCGCAGTGACGACCGCCGGACTGGTCATCCGCCGGCAGAGGCCGCATGGCAAGGTGGTCTATATCACCCTCGAGGACGAGTTCGGCCACATTCCGTGTATGGTCTTCGGGAAGGTGTACGAACGCCACGAGCACAAATTCAGGTCGCCGTTCCTGATAGTAAAAGGAAGATTATCAAGACGCGAGGGCACCTGCAACGTGGTCATAACGCAGGTAAAACCGTTCAGCGCCCTGGATAAGGTGCCGCCGTCGAAGGACTTCAGATAATCAGATTATCTCAACCCAGGAACGTGGTATCGTGCTCGGTGTTGAGGCAAATCGCGCTGAAACTGTAGGGCTTGTCCACTCTCCTGGTTATCAGCGGACAATGCACCAGCCCTTTCGGGGCGACGACTACGGTGGGGGTGTCGAATACGTGTATCTCCTGTTCCTCACCCATGGCAATCTCGATTTCCGCCCCTAAATATTCCGGATTATCGGGGTCGAGGCCGACAAATAACAGGCATTCGTCGTTGGGATGTACGTGCGGGTCTTTTTCGTGCCAGGCGCCGAGTCCGGTGTGAAACGCCCAGGTAAAATTCAGCTTGAAGTCCTCCATGTCCTTACCGCTCCACCAGCCGATATAGTCGGCGTTACCCCCCGATTTGCGGTTGATATCACGCAGTTCCAGTTTTTTCACCAAATCGCCGTACTTTTTCCCCGCCGGAGACGGCGCGCCGCTTGCAGATACATGTTCCGTTTTGTGTTCGCCGCTGAGAGAGACCGCTAAAAAGCCAAAAGGCTTATCGACTTTCTTTGATACTAGAGGACAGTGCGGTACTCCCGGGGGAAGAACGACGACGGTCGGTGAGTTGATGACGTGTTTTCCCCCTTCTTCACCCATTGATAGTTCAATCTCCGCCGGAAAAGAATTCCAGTTGTCGTAGTCAAGACCCGAAAAGAGCAGTGTTTCGCCGTAAGGATGCACGTGACAGACACCCCCATCACCACCCCAGGCGCCCAATTGCCGGCGGTATCCCCACGCAAAACTAACGTTCAGCCCCTCCAAATCCGCCCCCACCGGCATGGTCATATATTCGCCGTTACTATCTTCGTATTTCAGCTTTTTTATAAGGTGCCCGTATTTCATTTTAGCCATTTTTTACCCCCTTTTTCTGTCTTGAAAGAGTATGGCGTTTCACCTGGCTATCTACAAACGCTACAATCATTTTTCCATCGCGGCGAAGAATCCTTCAGAATCGGTAATAATTTCAGCCTAGTCCAGCTTTCTGATGCTGGGAATAAGTATTATAGCCAATGCTGAAAGAACAATGAGGAGCATGGCAAGGCTACCGAGTATCCACTGGACCGGTATATACTCGGCCAGTATTCCCGCCAGGAACGTGCATACGCTCATGAAACCCCACTGCATACTGAAGATGCTCATCACCCGCCCCCGGTATTCCGGTTCCGCATAAGCCTGTAATAGAGTGCTTCCTATTGTCATGCGGAATGTCTGCGCCAGTCCTATGAAGACAACGATGGATAACGACAGCGCCCATGTAGCAGAAAAGGAGAAAACCACCAGAGCCATGCCCGCCACTATACCACTCGCCATCAACATGAGACCGCGTCGCTTATTGGGTGAGGAGGCCAAAATAATGGAGCCGACCAGTGCCCCCGCGCCGGAGACGCTCATGATTACGCCCATTCCCGTGGCGCCGACCTTCAGAATATCATCCACGTAGATGGGCAGTAACTGCTGGTATGGCATGGCCAGCACGGTGACCATCAATGAGAAACCCAGCACGAACAGAATCATTCTATCCTTGCGGATATATCGGAAGCCCTGCCGGATTTCTTCCAGGATGCTGCTACCCCCGGAGGTTGTCTGTCGGGTGGCGGGTAAAAAGGAAATGAAGAATGCCCCGCAAACGTACAGGCCGGCCATGGTAAAATACACGGCGTGAAAATCGAAAGCGTCAATCATGAAGCCGGCCAGACCGGGAGCCACGAGATTCAGGATATTCATGCCCATCGTGTTAAAGGCTACCGCATTCATTAGTTCTTCCCTGGCGACGATTTCCGCGACTATCGCCTGGAGAGCGGGCATCATCAGGCCCATCAGGCTGCCCATTATTAATGCGGTTACAATAAGAATCATCCAAGAGTCGGGGTTTTCGCGGCTGATATAACCGGTAGACAGCAACAGGGCAACAACAATCGCTAACACCGCCGAGCCTAATAAGCCCATTATTACAACCCGCTTCTTCGGTATCCGGTCGGCAATGGCGCCCCCGAACAGGGACACGAATATCATGGGGAAGGCGCTGACGAGAGCCATCGTTCCCAGCAGGGCGGGGGAACCGGTTATCCGATACATCAGCAGAGGGCCGGTTATTATCTGCATGCTCAGGCAAGCAAACTGGCATAGAGAACCGGATAAATAAAAACGGTAAGCAGGGTTTTTTAACGAACGCAGCGCCCGGAATCTGGACGGGGCGCTACCGGTATTATTACCTTCCGATGGTTTCACAAACTACTTCCGTTCATCTTTACCTGCTAAGGTACTTCAAGGCGTTTTTCCCGGCAATACGGCCGGAGTTGGTAGCGAAACTGGATGACAGCCCAGAGGACTTGCCGATACTGTAGCTGTCGCCGTACATTCCGCCCGCGTCATAACCCGCCGCGTAAAGACCGGGAATCACATTATCTTTCTTATCAATCACTTCCATATTGTGGTTTATCTTAATACCACCGAGAGTTCCCAGGAACATGGTGCGCGCCCTGACGGCATAAAATTTCGGCCCCTTGATTGGCCGGAGATATTTCTGGTCTTTAGCAAAAAGGGCGTCGTAGCCCTTCTCGCAGAATCCGTTATATTCGTCAACGGTGGCCTGCAATACCGCCGGGTCGGCCCCTATCTTCTCAGCGAGCTCCGGTATGGAGTCCGCCTCAAAGACCTCTGTGCTCTGGCTCCCCAGAGCCACCTCCAGTTCCCGGTCCAGTTCGGTAGTCCGCGAACCCGGGGGAAACTCCATCGCCATAGCCTTATCTATTCCTTTTTCTATTACGCGCTGCTTTACGGAGGTATCGAATATGCTGTAGGTACAGTCTCCCTTTTGCCTGGCGCTGGCATTACCCACGTAGGCGTCATCAAATCCGATACTCTCGTCGCAGAATCTTTCACCTTTTTTATTGACCCAGAGGTCAGGTTGGACGGCAGCGCTCTCAAGCTGCGACCCCATGACGAATTCCGCCCCTACCGGCCCCCCACGCACCAGCTCCAGGACGCCGAGTCCCTCGTCGGCGGCGCCGACCTCGAAGGCCATGCGTATGCCGTCCCCCGTCTTATCGACATTGCCAATCGGGACTACCTCTGTATCAAGCTCGAATCCCGCGTATTTCTTAATCCATTCTTTATTATTAGCGTAGCCACCGCTGGCTATGATGACGGCTTTCGCCGCCACCTGAACATCCTCTTCGTCCTCCTCCACGATTACGCCGGCAACACGGTCGCCCGCCTTGAGTATCTGCTTCACCGGCGTGGCCGGCAGGACGGTTACCCCCAGTTCCCTGGCTCTGATTGTTAGAGCCTTTATTACCGCCTCACCCCTCCCCTTCACAAGGTGATATGTCCGGGGAGCGTCGGGGATGTTAATGGTGGCATCGGTAAATTCAACCCCCGCCTGCTGAAGCCAGGCGATGGTCCCGGCGGACTCATTGACGATAGCCCTTACCAGGCGCGGGTTAGCCCGCCAGTGGCTGTATTCCATGATGTTTTTGAATGCCTGGTCGCGACTGTACGTGATGTATCTTTCCTGCTGCATGGCGCTTTCCACGGCGAACATGCCGTGAAAGAAGTTTGAGGTGCCCCCGAGAGAGCGTTCTTTTTCAAAAACAATAACCCTGGCGCCACCCTCCGCCAGGGTTACCGCCGCCGCCAGACCTGAAACGCCGGAGCCGATTACTATAACATCGGCTTCCGCCGGTATATTACTCATTTTCCCCCTCCTTAGCTATCGGTTGAATAATAACATATCCGAGAGTTTATCAGTAATTACCCCAGAATTTAACGGTCGTGATTTTCATCCTAAGGTCGCATTGTAGGCAGCGTTTTGACTCGTCGGTCGCTGTTTTTTCGTCCATATCCCGAACCACCCTGCCAAAGCTGTTTATCCGTTCTTCCGGCGGAACGCAGGACTCCTCACACCGGGTTAAAAAGGCAAAGCCTTCTTCTAATCCGAGACACTGTTCAGGTTCCCCGGCGGCAACCAGCTTCTCGTCAATAACTCCGTTACCCCCCAGATATCTATCAGCGGCGGCGGCGGCTTTTCTGCCGGAAGCTATAGCCTTGATTACCGACGACGTGCCGTTTACGGCGTCCCCCGCGGCAAAGACCCCTTCTTTACTCGTACTGAAAGTAAACCAGTCTATTTCGATAAGATTATTGGGTAACGTGTCCAATCCGAAGTCCTGCGGGATTTCCGGGCACTGTCCGATAGCGAATATCACGGTATCCGCTTCCAGGACATGCTCGGAATTTTCGACCACTTCGATACAGGGGTTTTTATCTTCGTCAAAGCTCAGCGAAGCCACATCAACGAATTCCACGCCGGCAATATCGCCGTTTTCGCTCAGAATCCGGGTAAAACTCCTGGCGGGACAAACAACAATCCCCTCCTCTTCGCCCTGGCTTATTTCATCATCCGTAGCCGGCATATCCTCCCGGCTTTCGAGACAGGCAAGTTGCACCTGTCCGGCGCCGAGCCTGCGTGCCACACGGGCGCAATCGAAGGCAACATTGCCGCCGCCCAGTACCATGATTTTATCTCCAATTTCAACCTCGTTCCCCAGGTTTATATCCTTCAGGAAATCGACGCCTATCAGCACCCCCTTACCATCCGCCCCCGGAATCGATAGTTTCTGACCTTGATGAGTCCCGATGGCGACAATTGCAGCATCAAAGTCCTCTTCCAAAAGAGCATCAACAGAGTCGATTTTTATGCCGGTCTTTATCTCCACCCCCCTGTTTACGATGTCCTTAATCTCGTTTTCAAGGACGTTCCGGGGAAGCCGGTATTCGGGAATCCCGCAGCGCATCATGCCACCGGCGAAAGGCAAAGACTCAAATATAGTAACGGCATGGCCCTGATTAGCCAGATAGTAGGCCGCAGTCAGGCCGGAGGGCCCGGAGCCGATTACGGCTACCTTTTTCCCGGTCGAATCCTTTTTATTTTCGCTCTCCTCCCACACCCTTTGTTCATCGTGTTCCGCCGCGAAACGCTTCAGTTCCCTGATGGAAACGGCCTCATTTACCTCACTCCGGCGGCAGACATCCTCGCAGGGACGGTCGCACACATAACCGAGCACCCCGGGAAACGGCACCTTCTCCCGGATAACGGCGGCGGCGGCGGAATAATTCTTCTCGTTGATAAGACGGACGTACCTCGGCACGTCTATCTCCGCCGGACAGGTATATCGGCAGGGAATCAAGGCGTTCTTCCGCTTTTTATCCTTGACGAGTTCTTCTTTATCCTGAATCGCGCCGGTAGGACAGACCTCGGCACAGGCACCGCAAAATCGGCAGCCGGCATCGGCGAGCGGCAAATCCGCAGCCGTCCCGGTCAGCGTTTCCTTCCCTTTCTTTGTATAAAACAGTACTCCCACGCCGCGGAGTTCCTGGCAGGCCCGCACGCACCTTCCGCATACCACACATTTATTCGGGTCATGCACAAAAAGCGGATTGGCGGTATTGAGCGGCATTAACTTCGAGCGGCTTCTGACTCTCAGGTCTTCGCAGCTGAAATACTGCTTGAGCGATTGAAGTTCACAGTTGAGATACTTATCGCAGGTGCCGCAATCCGCCGGGTGCCCGGCGAGTGTCAGTTCCAGGGCGAGCCGGCGCATGCGGTCGATATCCTCGCTCTTCGTCCTGACCACCATGCCATCGGCGGCCAGTGTCACGCATGACGGAGTAAGCCCTTCAATGCCTTCGACTTCTACAACGCACAACCTGCAGGCCCCGATGGGAGGCAGGTCGGGGTGATGACAGAGGTGCGGAATGTATATTCCCGTTTCAAGCGCGGCATCGAGAATACTTTTGCCCTTTGGCGTCTCAACGTCACGGCCGTCGATATTCAGTTTTATTATTTCTTCGGACATTTTTTCTCTTTTATATGTGCTTCATAATCGCCGCGGAAGAGTTCAATACTGCTTAATACCGGAAGAGGCGCCGTACGACCGAGACCGCAGATACTGCCGATTTTCATGCCTTCGGCCAGCTCAAGCAGCATATCAAGGTCTTCCGGTTTACCCCTGTTTTCGGCAATATCATTCAGGATATCCAGCATCTGGTAGGTCCCCTCCCGGCAGAAGACGCATTTACCGCAGGACTGTTCCTGAAGATAAGACATCACGTCCCGGGCCATCTCCACGGCACAGGTATCACTATCGTAGACTTCGAGTGTCCCCGAACCCATGATGCCCCCGGCTTCACTCAACGTTTCATAATCGATAGAAATATCCATTGAGTCGCCAGCAAGATAACAACCCGTGGGACCGCCGAAATGCACGGCTTTAATATTCTTTCCGTCTAAAGTCCCACCCCCGATATCCGCAACTATAGTGCGGAGTGTCGTTCCGAAAGGAATCTCGACAGTATACCGATGGGCCACGTTGCCCGAAAACGTAATAATTTTAGTGCCCCGGCTCTGTTCCGTGCCGATACCGGAGTACCATGCTGCACTATTCTGAAAGATAGCCGATACATGGGACATGGTCTCCACATTATTAATCAGGGTTGGCTTACCTTCCAAGCCGCTTACAGCGGGATAAGCGGTACGCAAATAAGGCATCGCCTGCCTGTTCTCAAGTGAGCGAATCAGCGCGGTCTCTTCGCCGGAGACCAAGGACGCTTCTATCTCTTTAATCTCGATATCACATTTGAAATTAGAATCCAGGATATTTTCGCCCAGCAGGCCGCAGCCCCTCATCTGCTCCAATGCCTTTTGAAGCCTTTTTATGGCGGTTTTGTACCCGGAATTAATACAAATAAAGGCGCGGCCGGCGCCGACGGCGTAAGCCCCGATAAGCACCCCCTCCAGAACGGAATGGGGGTCACCCTCCATGAGTAATCGGGCCGTACGTGCTTGGGGGTCCGCGTCCACGGCGTTACAGATGATATATTTCTCACCTGCTTCGGTATCATGGCAGATTTTCCATTTTTCGGCGGCAGGGTAACCCCCTCCACCTCTGCCCCTCAACCCGGACTTTTCCAGCTCCCCGATTGCCTCCGCCCGGTCGATTTGCAGCACCCTGGAAAGTCCGCCATAACCGTGTCCCCGCAGGATATACTCATTGATATTTTCAGGGTTGATACAACCGCAATTACGCAGAGCTATCCTGTTCTGTAATTCAAATACGGGGATTTCACTGCTATCGGGAATACCCTCGATTTTATCGCCGCCGATACTGCAAAGCGCAAACTCCGACCCCGGATTGTCTCCGGATAAATAGTCGTTTACCAGCTTTGATGCCGCTTCGGGGGTAACGTTACGGTATAATATGGCCGGTTTACCCGGCTTTTCAATCGATACGAGAGGTTCCAGGTCATATAATCCGGAAGAACCGGCAGCGATTACCTTATCTTTTATTCCGCATTTATCGATATCCTGTTGAAATCGATTAAGTACATCCACAAGAGCAGGGTGGTCTGCCGACGCTCCGACACGGACTACCGCGCAACCTTCATCATTCAGGTAATTACATTCCGACTCAGCTCTGGCACGAATTTGCTCAAAATTCATTGATGTTCCTTCTGGCTGGAAACAACTCCGGAATCGATGTGGAAACAGGGTATTGAATATGCAGTGTCTGCCTTGCCATTATTATGTTTTATTATCCGTGTAAGTGTCAATCATTACACAATTGTAAAGGCATTATCAATGTGAGGACTTAATGGATAAGGGAGGGGATTTGAGTTGCGTTAGAATCAACGCTCTGGCGGGAGCTTTTCGATTATGTGTTCGCAGTAGGCATCACCCGCGGGGATGGACTTGCCGATACGGTATGTCAGGTCGGGATTGAGTTCCTCAACCACGGTCTTTTCCATAGTGGTGTGCGCCAGGCACATCTCAGGTTTATCGAAACGGAGCGGGCACTCGCTGGCTTTTATTACTATTTTTACGTCGCTTACTTTAATAAGCTGCGTAAAATATTTTTTATCCCGGCTTACCGTCTCAAATATCCTCAACAGGTACCCGGCTACAGAGTCAATGTTATTATTATCAAGTCGCTTTCTGGCCCTTTCCGCCACGCTAAGGCCGTATTCACGACTCATATCCGCTATCAGTTTTATTCCTTCATCACCCATTTTCCTGTAGATGAAATCGTAGTTACTCCGGAGCCTGGCGTACAGACCGCTAACCGCACTTCGGTATACCTTTTCCAGGGTACGCTCATCTTTATCCGGCATTTCCATCACTCCCTGTGGTAAACATCTCTGTATGCCTTCTTCCAGGGCTCTCGCTTCAATGCCATATAGTCTTTAATGGCCGCTTTGAGCGTATCTGCCGCCAGAAGAGCACAGTGTTCGCTCTCTTCAGGCAAGCCACCCAGGGCTTCCATAACATCGTTCCCGGATATTTTATAGGCTTCAAGGATACTTTTACCGCTGGCCATCTCGGTTACCATGCTGCCGGAGGCAATACTGGGCCCGCAGCCGTCGGTTAAAAAAGTGGCCTTTTTTACCGTGTCATTATTCGTTTTAAGCCAGACTTCCATGGTGTCATCACACGGTCCGACGACTCTGGCGAATCCGTCGGCATTAGGCATATCGCCCAGGTTCCTCGGATGCATAGTGTGGTCAATGACAGTATCTGAGTAAATCTTTAGCCTCCCGCTTACCTGTCCTCTGAAAAATTTATGGGCAAACTGCCCGTCACCGACTGATGCTTCAGGTAGATGCGCCCGGAGCGCAGGAACCACCGGATGCCGTGGAAAAGCTCGATAAGACACGGCGCGGGCTTTCCGTTCCGCAGTTGGGGCATTTTATATCACTATCGCTTTCGCTCATGCCGCGGCGCAGCTCGAAGTGCTCCCCGCATGTTTTACATTCATATTCGTAGATGGGCAATCTTCATTACCCCTTTCTTCCGTTTGCCAGCATCCCGGATATATTCTGCCATAATTTACCTATTTCGCGCGAGACCCTGCCATCGTCGTACTCCACTACCGGCACGCCGCGCACCAGTGCTTCGGTGACGGCATTATCAAACGGAATCCTGGAAGCTACTTTAATATCCTGACTCCGGCAATAGTCCTCGATTTGCCGGGTATTTTCCTCATTGAGGTCGTACTTATTGATACAAACCATGGCAGGGACGCCGAAGTGGCGGCAGACACCGACCACTCTCTCCAGGTCGTGCATCCCGGAGAGGGTAGGTTCGGTAACCAGTAGCGCCAGGTTGACTCCCGAAAGTGATGAAATTACGGGACAGCCGATGCCCGGGGGGCCGTCGCTGATAGTATAGTCCAGGTTTTGCTCCTCGGCGATTTTTCTTGCCTGCTGCCTTACCTGGGCTACCAGTTTGCCCGAGTTCTCCTGGGCGATTCCCAGTCGGGCATGGACCAGGGGGCCATATGCGGTATCAGAGATAAACCAGTGCCCGGACATGTTTTCTTTCATAGTGATGGCTTCAACCGGGCATATATTTGAACAGAACCCGCAACCCTCGCAGGAGACGGGGTCAACTTCAAAATTTTTTATAGCATCAAAGCGGCACAGGTCCTGGCACAGGGAGCACTCCGTGCACCTGTCTTTATCTATGACGGCTACCTGCCCGCTCCAGAACTCGGTTTCCTGCTTCACAGAAGGACTGAGCAGCAGATGGAGGTCAGCGGCATCAACATCGCAGTCGGCAAGCACCTTGTTCTTAGCCAGGGCCGCCAGTGAGCCGACGATGCTGGTCTTGCCGGTGCCCCCTTTACCGCTCAGTATCAGGATTTCTTCCATCCGTCAGCTCCTTCACTCTTTCGTAAAGTCCCAAAAAACTATCCTTCCACTGAGGCAGCCCTTTAATCAGGGGGACCCCCCGTGAGTACAGGCGGGCGATTTCCATGTCCAGCGGTATAGTAAGAAGTATGGGAATATTCTCCTTTGCGCAGTATGCTTCTGTTTTGGTGTCGCCGACACCGGTACGGTTGAGGACAACGCCGCAGGGAATACCGAGCTCCCGCACCGTCTCCACCGCCAGGACAAGGTCATTGAGGCCGAACGGCGTCGGCTCGGTTACCAGGAGGCAGAAGTCGCTCCCTTTAACAGCTTCCACTACCGGGCAGGACGTGCCCGGCGGAACATCGATTATGACCGTGCCACTATCACCGGCATGCTCTTTTACTTTCCTGATGACAGGAGGCGCCATGGCTTCGCCTACCGTAAGCATACCGTGAATAAAATCGATACCCTCCGCGTGTCCCCGCTCAACGACTCCTATTTCCCTGCCCTCCTCGGTAATGGCTTTTTCCGGACAGAGATAGCTACAGGCGCCACACCCGTGGCAGAGCTGTGGGAAGGTCAGCACATGGTCCTTAATGACGGCAATGGCTTTGTAGGCACATACCTCGGCGCACTTGCCGCAAAAGGTGCATTTGTCCTCATCTACCGCCGGAGCCATGATATACACCGGTTCACTGCCGGTAATAACCGGCTTCATGAATACATGGTCGTTGGGTTCCTCGACATCGCAGTCGAGAAGTCGTACGCTCTCTGTATCCTTCAGGGAAAGTGCCAGGCTGGTGGCTACCAGTGTCTTGCCGGTGCCACCTTTACCGCTGGCAACAGATATTATCATATCGTCCTCTCCAGGTATCTTCAGGTCTATTTACTTTCGGTCTCCGGCGTCATTTTAAGGGCCTTCAGCTCAGCCCTCAGCCTGGCGAAAGGACAATCGTCAGTATGGAAATCCTTGCCGCAATTGAAACAAATGATACTGGATAGAACCTTATCTATCTCTTCACCAGTTACTTCTTTAGTCTTTTTTGTATATTTCCAGAAAGGCATAACTCCTCCTATCCAGTTTTATCTTCGAGCTTTTTAATCTGCCGCTGAATTTCGGCCAGTTGCTCGGCTAGTGCCTGCGACTGGCCTTTCAGCGACTGTATTTCCTGCTCCGGGTTCTGGGACTGGGGCATCGGGCCTGCCGGCGGCATCATACCACCACCCATACCCATGCCTCCACCCATGCCCATACCTCCACCCATACCTCTTCCGCCACCTTTGCCCATGCCACGACCGCCACCCATACCACGTCCCATGCCCATGCCCCTACCTGTACCTGAGCCTCCTCCCATACCAGGTGACCCCATACCGAAGTGGTCGGGAACATTAGCCTGGGCACTGGCCTGATAATTACCGGCGTGGTAGTCCTTGATGACATCCCCTATCTTTCCGCTTACGCCGGTTATTATCGGGATACCGGCAGATACCAGCACCTGATGGGCATTGGGGCCACAGTTACCGGTAAGAACCGCTTTAACGCCTTTATCGACAATCATCTGCGCTGCCGAGATGCCTGCTCCACCAGCAGCCGCGGCACTGGCATTTTCAATAGCCTCGAAATCCATTGTTTCCGGGTCGGCGACGATAAAGTACTGGCAACGCCCGAACCTGGGGTCCACTTCGGCATCAAGCGTAGCCCCGCTTGCGGAAATGGCAATTTTCATACTACCTCCTTATCCCTTCCCGGTCGAGATTTTCTCTATCTCGGTCTCCAGCCCTTTGAGCTCGTCCCTGAGCGCCTGGGCTTCGCTCTTCAGGAATTCAATCTCCTGCTCTCGAGTTACCCGCGGCGCAAATTGACGATAACCATACGCCCCATAGCGTGGAGAAGCATAGTTTACCCATCGGGGAAAGGCAGGCTGTCGAGGGCTGCCTCCCCAGGGACTGCAGAATCCCCTGCCGCCTCCTGTCATTGGTCCCATTCCATTGGGGCCAGTTCCATCAAATCCCGGCATGTTGCACCTCCTCCATTTTAAACGATTTCTCTATTTACTCTTCCTTTTCCAGGTCACGCATCCGCGACTCTATTCCCTCCAGCCGACCCTTTATCGCCTCCGCCTCTTCTTTCAGATACTTGAGTTCTTCATCTCCGGTCATCGGGGGAGCGTAGGGCGGATACTCAGGAGCATTCGGCATTCCCCCGTAGAAAGAAGGGTTGTAAGACCATGGCATTGGCGCGCCGGTGGTGCCGGCGAAGTAGCCGCACCTGGGCAGCCCCCCTCTACCGCGACCCACATAGGGCCAGGGTGGAGAAGAGCCGCGAAAGCCAAAGCCCATACCGCCGCCGAAGCCGCGACCAGAACCTCTTCCGAATCCATCAGGCATTTCTTTTGCCTCCTCAGAAAATATTCAATTTATGTTTCTACCAGCGAGGATAAGACGGGAACGAGTTGACCCCGCGTCGGCCCAGGCCACGCCCACGGCTACGACCCATGCCGCGCCCGAAGTTGAACCAGCCTCTTCCCGGCATCATGTTGGTAAAGCCCGGCCGTCCGGAGCCGCTACAGTAGCCAGCTCCCCTGCCGGTCATCGGTCCCATTCCTTGCGGTCCGGTTCTATCACCAAATGGCATATTAATCACCTCCTCTTCGGTAATTCCTTCCACCTCTGAATTGTTTGCCCTGGCCGGCTATCCCCATGCCGGGCCTCCAGGGCATTAGCGACATGATTTCCGATGTATTGCAGGTAGGGCATATCTCCGGCGGCTGCTTCGTCATAACTTCAAAAGGCACTTCCCACTCGTGTCCGTTGCCGCAGCGGAACTGGCGTACTGCCATCTCGTAGTTGCCGCCTTCTATTCTTATTGCCTTTCCGTTGAGCAGAGCATCGGCCATCCTCTGGCGCGCCGAAAGCAGGGTGCGGGCGAAGGTAGAGCGTGACACACTCATCTTCCGGGCGCAGGCGTCCTGTTCAAGGCCCTCTATGTCCTTTAGCCGGATTGCCTCGGCTTCTTCAATAGGCAGGCGTACTTCCTGAATATTAGCCAGTGGTATGCCCGCGGGCTTGAAATAGCTAACCCGTGGCAGGGCACCTACCCGGCGCGATAGAGGTTGTCTTCCCATAATTAACTATCCTTATGATTTATGCTATATGTCCATAATTTATTAAGTAATCGATGTTTTATTATGGTCATATGCTCATTATTATTATACTTCTTCAATGCATTGTTGTCAACCCCGTTATTTCGGTAGATTATAACTTGTGACTTTCTGTAATTGAGAGTAAACTATATACTGTTTCAGAGGTGTGCAATGAAAGTCCTGGTAGTTTATGACTCGGTCTACGGCAACACGGAGAAAATCGCCAGAACTATCGGCGAGGCTGTCACCGGCGACGTTAAGATACTTCATGCAAATGATGCAAATCCTGCCGAACTTGAAGGAATTGACCTGCTCATCGCCGGGGCTCCGACACAGGCGGGCAGACCGACTTTAGCGATGCAGGGCTTTTTAAAAAATGTTGATGAAAATACCGTCAACGGTATGAGCATAGCTTCGTTCGATACCAGAATCTCGGCAAAATGGGTCGGCATATTCGGATATGCCGCCGGAAAAATCGGCAAAAATCTGAAAAAGAGGGGCGGCAATCTCATTTTACCCCCCGAACCCTTCTTCGTCGAAGGCACGGAAGGCCCGCTGAAAGAGGGCGAGCTGGAACGCGCCGCCGGCTGGGCAAAAGAAATTATCAAGATTAAAGAGTAGTTTATATTATCAGGTCATACCATTTAACACCGAAAGGAGGTAAAGAGATGACGAAATGGCATGATTTCTTTCAAAAAGGGGGTAAGGCTCCACCCTGGCCCTATCCGATACGCTATGACCAGGAGCAAGAAATCGAGACTGATGTCCTAGTTATCGGCGGCGGCATCGCCGGATGCTGGGCGGCCATCAGCGCCGCCAGGACGGGAGCGACGGTCGCCCTGGTGGAAAAGGGGGACACTATCAGGAGCGGCGCCGGTGGACCCGGGTGCGACCACTGGTGTCACGTTCCCGCTAATCCTCACTCCAAGGTTGACCCCGATGAATGGGCGAAAAAAATGAACGAGTATCCGGGTATCCTGGGAACGCTGCAGAAGGACCCTGTCAAGTGTCCCTACGCCAACGGCATCGGCACCCAGATTCAATGTCGTGAGAACTACGACACCCTCCTTGAAATGGAACAGATGGGGGGCAAAATAAGAGATGTTGACGACGAATACATAGGTGCCGAAGGCAGGTATGACGATACCAAATTTATGTTTTCACCCCGAGTCAGCCCCAACCATTCCACCGAGGTTGTGATACGTATCTGGGGAACTACTTTTAAGCCCGCTTTAAAGAAGGAATGTAAGCGGCTGGGCGTAAAAATTTACGATAGAGTCATGGTTACCAGCCTTTTAACGGAGGGAGGTATCCAGGGAGCCAGGGTGGTTGGTGCTACGGGCTTTAGCAATCGCACCGGCGAATTCATGGCTTTTAAATCGAAAGCAGCCGTGCTGGCCACTGCCGGCGACTTTTCTCTGTGGATGTTGAACACGGAACTGTCCGGTTATAATACCTTCCGTTCCCGTAACTCTACCGGCGACGGCGTGGCCATGGCCTGGAGAGCCGGCGCCGAGCTTACCCTGATGGAGCGGACTGGAATTCTAATGCTGGGGACCGGTTACAAACATACCTGGTACGGCGGCGCCGGCGACGCCAGCTACGAGAATATCCAGCTGGTTGATGCCAACGGTAAAAAGCTGCCCTGGCCCTTGCAGGGATGGCCTGACGGGGGTGCCATGAGGCCCTCTCCGGAGGACATGGAAAAGATATACAAGGGCGTCCAGACGGGAGAATATGCCCTGCCGTTCTACGGCGATTTCCCCGGCATGCCGGATATCGAGCGTAAAGTTACCTGGAAACTTATGCTGGGAGAAGAATCCACCACTAAAATTATTACCAAAACCTATGAAAAAGCCGGCTTCGATCCCTCCAAACACCTGCTCCAGAACTACAGCTTCATCGAAGGAACCAGCCCGTCCCAGTGGCGCAACGCCGGTGGCGGAGGCCCCGTAATCGACTGGGACCTGAAGTCGACGCTGGACGGGTTATATGTCGCCGGGGAGCAAACGTTTTCCGCCGGCGACCACAGCTATGCGGCCTCTACCGGCAGGTATGCCGGCCGGAAAGCAGCCGACTATTCCCGGCAGATAGGTGAAGGTAAAATATCCAGAGATCAGGTCGCTCTTGAAAAAGCCCGAATTTACGCCCCGATAAAACACAGCGAAGGCATCGACTGGAAAGAGTTGCACGCCGGTATTGCCAGGACGATGCAGTACTTTTGCAGTGAATTCAAGACCGAGTTACTACTTAACATGGGGCTGGATTCCCTGAAGGATATTGAAGAAAACCACGTCCCCAGGCTGTACGCCCTTGACCCGCATAAATTGATGCGCAGCATCGAAGACCTGAGCCTGCTGACACACGGCCAAATCGTCCTGAATGCATCTCTGGCACGGCGGGCAAGCAGCCAGTTGCTCAATTTCTTCAGAATCGATTACCCCGAGCTTGACCCAACGGAATGGTGCAAATTTGTGACTGTTAAGCTGGAGAACGGCAAGGTTAAAGCGGGCGAATTGCCCATAAACTACTGGGGTGATATGAAAGCCAATTACGAGTCTCATAATAAGGACTACACCGGAGTATATAAAGGATAATAAGGAGGCTGTCATGGCTCAGAAAAAGATACATGCTTTACCCAATATCGTTTCGCCGAACACACCGGTAATTTTTAATCCCGATATCTGCGACGGGTGCAACACTTGTGTGGAAGTCTGCCAGGTGGATGTTTACATACCCAATCCCGAGAAAGGCAAACCACCGATAATACTGCATCCCGATGAATGCTGGTATGGCGGCTGCTGTGTCAACGATTGCCCCCGCCCCGGTGCTATCACCTTTAACTGGCCGGTGCAGCAGCGAGCGTACTGGAAGGACAAGGCAACCGGTAAGGTCTATAAAGCCTGACCCCGCGTTATACGTAAAACCGCGATAAATTCCTGTGAATAGGGGATGCAATGAATTAGCGGGGGATATAACAGATGCCGGATTGTACAAGAGATTCTTTCGAAATAGCGCCTCCTCCGATTCCGCCGGAAGAGATTACGGATACGTTCACCGCGGATGTAGTGGTGGTTGGTGCGGGGACTTCCGGCAAGGCGGCGGCGTTATCAGCCGCGCAGGCGTGCGCCGATGTTATCCAGATAGATAAACACACAACCTACAGGTGGAGCGGCGGACTTGTCGCCGCCATAGATAGTAAGCTTCAGAAACAACTCGGGGTAAAGGTCGACAAGGACGAAGTTATCCGGGAGCTGATGAGGTGGGGAGGCAACAAGCCCGACCAGAGATTGTACCGACTGTGGGCTGACCATAGCGGAGCGGTCCTGGACTGGCTGATGGACATTACGGATGCCGAGGGCGTTAAAACACTCCCCTATCAGTGGCCCAGGAAGGCTGACTTCGAGCCGGAAAAAGAATACTACCCGGACTTCCCGGTCGGCCACATGCACTCCGACGGTAAGACTATCGGACTCAACCACAAGTGCGCGCTGGACTGCGCAGAGAAACGCGCCCTGGAACTCGGGGTGGACATCCGCT
>JAUWGD010000142.1 GCA_030606585.1 Dehalococcoidales bacterium
CCGAGTTCCAGCAGCCTTTTCTTGCTGGGTTTGCCGGTCTTGGTGTCCCAGTCCATAGCTTCGAAGTACTCATTAAAGAGTTCGTCAGCATTCAGGGTTATCCCGGCGCGCGGGCCTTCCGTCTTGGGCGGTATGCCCATCATCCTGTCGGGGAACTTCCAGGGCGTCTTCAAACCCTCGCGGATATTGAAAGCCTGCCGCATGGTATCGATACGCTCACCGGCCTTATCCAGTTCCGCCCGGTCGATATCCCAGCCGGTGATGGTCTGTAAAGCCTCGATTAGCCAGTCGAAGTGGCTGTAACCGTCTCCCATTGCTATCATGCAGATCCCGGCGGCGTTATAGGCCACCGTGACATTAGCGCCTGCCTTATGCGGTACGCCCCGTCCTTTCAAGGACGCCATGTCGTACTCGGGCAGGGCACCTTCCGGAAGAGGCCCTTCCCCTCCCTGGGTATGCCGGGCGGGAGTCGGTTCCGCCCCGTAGCCAATCGCAAACTGGGGGCCACCCCTCGAGTCATGGGCCGGCACTTCCTGTCCGCCGATATGCATGGCGTATTTCTCGGAGCCCTTGCCGATTCTCTCCGCAGCTTTTTTGACGCCATCGGCGATGATATCGCCGAAGCCTTCGCGCTTGGCCAGTTTTTCCGTCATAGCCACGATAGATTTGTGATTGCCCCAGGTCATCTCCAGTCCGTCGGTGTCTTTCTTGGTGAGAATGCCATTCTCGTAGCATTCGATGGTGAAAGCGATACATGCCCCGGCGGAAATGGTGTCAATGCCGTAGCGATTGCAGATATCGTTGACCTTGATTATAGATGCCAGATTGTTATTCAGGCAGTTGGAGCCGAACATGGCCAGCGTTTCATACTCGGGCTTATGGGCTCCCGCCTCGTATTGATAGTCGCCGGTTCCCGCCTTCATAATCCCGCCGCATCCGATGGGGCAGTGCCAGCAGGCGAATTTCTTTTCCTGCTGCGCTTTGACCGGTTCGCCGCTGATATCCTGATATTTCGGAAAGTCAATAGTCGCCACGCCCGCCCAGTTCTTGCAGGGCGCGTCGTCGCCCTCGCAGGACATGTTGAAGAGGAACGGCGTGCCGTATGCCCCGATCATCTGAGAGCGCGGATTGATATTCGCCAGTTGCTTCTTTCTCATCTCTTTGGAAGCATCCGCATCGGCAACGGGCACCTTCATGTTGCCTTTAACGGCAATCGCCTTGAGCTTCTTGGAACCCATCACGGCGCCCAGACCGGAACGGCCGGCGGCGCGTCCCTTGTTATTCATCACCGCGGCGACGAGGGCAACTTTCTCACCCGCCGGGCCGACACAGGCCACTTCAAGGTCCTTGCCGTGGGCTTCCCGTAATATATCCTGTGTCTCGAAAGAGTCCTTTCCCCAGAGATTTGAGGCGTCTTTAAGCTCGGCCTTGCCGTTGTCAATCAAGAGATAGACAGGCTTGTCCGATATGCCGGTGAAAAATACCGCGTCATAGCCGGCGAATTTCAGGTACGGGCCGACACTACCGCCGGCATTGGCATCGCCCCATCCCCCTGTCAGCGGTGATTTCCCCACCATGACATACCGTGAGCCACCGAGGGCATCGGTGCCGGTGAGGACACCGGTGACTATTCCCAGAATAGCGTCCGGTCCCAGAGGGTCGACACCGGCTTTCTGCCGGCTGAACAGGATTCTGGCCCCCAGGCCATAACCCCCCAGGAATTCCCTGCCCATTTTTTCGTCAAGCGGTTCGTCCTTTAATTGTTTCTTGGAAAGATCTACCCATAAAATCTTCCCCATGAAGCCATGTGCCATACTTTTCCTCCTTGTTTTAAATGCTGAATTATTTCAGTACTAAATAAGTCCGGGTTTGCTGGTGTATTCCGTCATAAAATATACACCGCCTCCTAAATAATGTCAAACAACCATGTATACGGTAACGAAAAATTGACGTTATATAGCCTGAGATGTAAAATCAATCTCAGTTACACTTATCCGTCTTACGGGGGCCGATATCTATGGTAAACAAGATATTCGACAGTTGCAGCGAAGCCGTAGTCGACATTTTCGACGGCGCTACCGTCATGATAGGCGGTTTCGGTTCCTACGGCGGCCTGCCTATCAACCTCATCGTAGCCCTGTCCGGACAGGGAGCGAAAGACCTTACCATCATCGCCAACATGGGCGGGGTCGGCTACGAACTCAGCCACCGCATCAAACCGGGAGGATATCAGGACTCAGGCATCCTCTTCGAGAACGGCCAGGTCAGGAAGTTTATCGGGTCGGTGCCCGCCCTTGGCGGTATGCCCCCCACCTCTCCCCTCGAAATCCTGTTCAATGAAGGCAGGGTAGAGATTGAGATGGTCCCGCAGGGCACCCTGGCGGAGAGGCTAAGGTGCGGGGCCGGCGGACTGGGCGGGTTCTATACGCCGGTGGGCGCCGGTACTACCGTCGCGGAAAGCAAGGAGAAGAAAGTCATCGACGGACGGGAGTATATTTTAGAACTGCCCCTTACCGCCGATTTCGCCCTGATTAAGGCGTATAAGGCCGATACCTTCGGTAATCTTGTGTACCGGCAAACGGCAAGGTGCTTCAATCCGGTCATGGCTATGGCGGCAAAAGTCACCATTGTAGAGGTTGATGAACTGGTGCCGACCGGCCAGCTAGACCCTGAAATTATCGTTACCCCCCACATCTACGTCAACCGCATCGTGGAGGTGCCGCGATGAAAGACCGCCTGGACGAGCAGACGATTGCGCTGAGAGCAGCCCGCGAGTTCGCCGACGGGTCGGTGGTCAACCTGGGCTACGGCATGCCCGGCCTCTGCGCCAACCTCATCGCCGGCGATAAAACCGTCTTTTTCCAGAGCGAGAACGGCATGCTGGGCTATGGCAGTCTGGCTACGGATGAAGAAAAGGACTATGAACTGATCAATGCCTCCGACCAGCCGGTGACACCGCGACCCGGCATGTGCTTTTTCGATAGCGCGGCGGCCTTCGACATGATAAGAGGGGGACATATCGACGTCGTGGTGCTGGGCGCTTATCAGGTCTCGGAAAGGGGTGACCTGGCTAACTGGGGCAGGCCGGGCCGTCCGGCCACTGGCATGGGGGGAGGCATGGACCTGGCCGTCGGAGCCAGAAGAATAATCGTCACGATGCTGCATACCACCAAAGACGGCGGGCCCCGCATCGTCAAAGAATGCACTTACCCTCTGACCGCCCGGCGATGCGTCAGCCTCATTATTACCGACCTTTCAGTTATCGAGGTGACCGGGGACGGACTCCTCCTAAAAGAGATAGCGCCCGGCTGGACGGTTGCGGAGGTACAGGCGCTCACCGGAGCCGATATCAGACCCGCCGCAGACCTGAAGGAAATACAACTCTAAACACAGGATGGGAGACAGATATGGAAGTAATTGTTCCGGCTGAACCCGAACCAATCAGGGTGGGCATCGATAGAACGGCTTTAATCGTCGTCGATATGCAAAATTCTTTCTGTAAAAAAGGCGGACTGTTCGACTACCTGGGGAGGCTCAATGAGGCCAAGGCAAAGAACATTATCGAAGTCGATAAGCAGGTAATCGAAGCATTCCGAAACAAGGGGATAAAGATTATCTATCTCAGGATGACCTACGGGCCGGACCTCGCCGGTAGCGGCGGACCGGAATCGCCCAATTACTGGAAAGAGAGCGGGCTGGCGGCCATGCGCGACAACCCCGAGTTGAAAGGCAAATTCCTCACAATTGGTACCTGGGACTGGGAAATAGTCGATGAACTCAAGCCCGAACCGGATGACGTTACCGTCAACAAGAGCCGTTACAGCGGCTTCGTCAAGACGGAGCTCGATGATATTTTGAAGAAACATAACATCAAGCATCTCGTGTTTATCGGCCTCTTTACCAATGTCTGCGTCGAATCGACCCTCCGCGATGCCTTTTTCCACGATTACTTCCCTCTGCTGGTCAGCGACGCCTGCAGTAACACCGGCCCCGATTATGCCCAGGATGCCACAATCTGGAACGTTACGTCGGTCTTCGGATGGGTGACCACCACCGCCGATTTGATAAAATCCCTGAAATAGACTATAACTTTTTATATCCCTAAAGGAGGCAGACATGTCACCAGCACTAAAAGACAAGGTAGCCATTATCACCGGAGCCGGCCGTGGCCTCGGGAAGGCTTTCGCTCTGCGGTTCGCCGGGGAAGGCGCTAAACTGCTGCTCCCCGATATCAGCCTGGAACGCGCCGAGGACACGGTGAAGGAAATAAAAGCTAAAGGCGGTGAAGCCACTGCCATGCTGACCGATATCTCCGGGGAAAAAGACACGCAGAAGATGGCCGAGGAGGTCATGCGGATTTACGACAGGGTGGATATCCTGCTCAATAACGCCGCCATGTACTACGGCGTCGGGCGG
>JAUWGD010000014.1 GCA_030606585.1 Dehalococcoidales bacterium
AGTCCCTATTTTTAGCGCCAAAATAATAAAAAACTCACAACTAAGTTTTTTCAAAGATTATCTATGGAATGCACTTCAGAGTATCGTACTCAGGCTGTGTCATTCAAGTAAAATCATAAAAAGGCTATATAAGCGATACCGTCGCCGTACTTTGCATAGAGACAGTAGCCAGCAGCAGATAATGGAGCGCGCCATTTTGGATTATTATGCCAAGCTCAAGAGACTATCTGCTTTTACCGATGAAAGAAATATACTTGACGCCTTTAAGGACGCCAGTGCTACCCAACTGTATCGCCTGGCGACTTTAATACTGTATTTTGGAGAAATTGAACGCAGGCACGAGAATAAGGTACATCTTAAAGTGTAAGCCTCGGCGAGGTGATAACATGGAAATACTTTCTTTAATAAAAGCACACGAGGACTACCGGCAGAGGACATTAAATCTTTGCGCCTCGGAAAATATGGCCTCACCACTCGTACGGAATGTTTTAGCAAGCGACCTCGGCAACCGGTACTTCTCAGAGTATTACGGCGGCACCAAGTTCATTCGTCAAATTAAGGAGAGCGCTGAAAGCCTGGCTAAAGAGGTGTTTAACTGCAAATTTGCCTCAGTGTTTCCTGTAAGCGGGCACATGTGTGACCTAGCGGCAGTTTTAGGCTTAACCGATACCGGTGACGCTGTCGCTATGGTCTCAACCTCAGTCGGAGGCTACCCTTTTAAGCTCTCTTTATTTGGCAGAACCAGGGTTGACTTACCCTTTGATGAGCAAAAACAAAATATAGACCTAGCTACTCTCAAAGAGTTTCTTGAAGATAAACATCCCCGTCTCGTTATATTAGGTGCAAGTTTCCTCCTATTTCCCTACCCGCTTCAGGAGGTCTCCCGCCTGTGCCATAAGTTGGGAGTGTCGGTAGTCTATGACGGCTCGCATGTTCTTGGCCTGATTGCCGGTCATGAATTCCAGAACCCTTTAGGTGAATGCCAGCCTAGCTTGCTATTCGGCAGCACGCATAAGACATTTCCCGGTCCTCAAGGAGGACTGCTGCTGGGGAATGATTACGATATGTTTACCAAGACGAGTAGATTGTTCGCCATGCAAGAGGATGTGTACCTATTTGACCCGGACAGGGGGACTATACTTGTAGACAATCCTCACCCAAATCGCATTGCTGCCCTCGCTGTAGCTCTGGCTGAGATGAAAGCCTTTGGGGGTGCTTATGCACAGCAGACAATAAGAAATTCAAAGGTGCTGGCAAAGTCCCTGGATGCCTGTGGCATTGATTTGTTAGGAAACGGGCTTGGCTTTACCGAGTCGCACCAAATTGTATTAAAGACCGCTGATGCTAAGAATGGGGAGAAAATCAAAAATAGACTGGAAGAATGTTATATACTTGCCGATATGGGCGTTAGAATATCTACTGCTGAGATAACTCGCCGGGGAATGAAAGAAAAGGAGTGTGTAAAAATCGCAGAGATCATCAGTGAAGTCTTAAAGGAAACAAGAGACCCTGCCTTAATAAAGCGCGATGTCCAAGAGTTGGTGGACGGGTTCCAAACCATAGAATATACCTTCCCGGAGCTGCCAGATGAACTATAAGGTGATAACCGGTAAAGAGTTTTTGTGATGCATCATTCACTGAGGCTATACAGCAGACACCGCGAGGGAGTTCTCAAATTCTATATCTTCGGGGCAAGGTTGACCAAGATACCACTGGTGGGGAGGCTGGTCAGCCTCAAAGACTTCTGCGGCCACGACCTGTGGCGGACGTTCGCCACGATGGTCAGGGAAGCCAGCCGGGACGAGTTCCTGGCGATGCGGCTATTGCGGGACAAAATCCCCGGTCAGAGTGAGCGTTACCTAGCGGTGACGCTGGCCATGTTGAGGGAATCGCTCGAGCGATATTCACCTCTCCGGCTAATTCAAACCGTCTCCCCGGCCGGAGAGACGGGGGAGTGCCTGGTGGAGACGGGGGAGAGTCGAACTCCCCGTCCAGAAGAAGCTGCCCGGGATATTCTACAGGTTTAGCCAGCTCTTTAATCTCACCCGACAAACCTCAACTGACCGAGTTAAGCCGGGCCAGCCGATAAATCTTTCACCGCCTGTATCGGCGTCATGGCGATGGCACCCCAACTTTTCGGCACCCAATCCCAACCCGTCGGGGTGGGGTCAGGTTGGATGGCAACCTATATTTTAGGCTGCAACCATTACTGGTTCGGCGTTTGTTCTTTGCCACCTGTTTTATGAGATAGTGGCACCTCAACCTGCAATCCTGTAACCTACTTCCCCTGTCGAACCCACGCGTCCCCATTAACCGAGGAAAGTCTTAATGACCTCTCCTCTATTTTATATTTTAGCGTATTTTAGCCGTTCTGGCTAGTTCTCTTTCCGCCTCGCGGCGACTGATAGATTCCCTTTTATCGTAAAGTTTCTTGCCTTTAGCCAGGGCTATCTCCACTTTGGCGATACTTCCTTTGAAATATAATCTGGTAGCCACCAGCGTAAGCCCCTTTTCAGCCACCTTGCTACTAAGGTTATCTATTTCTTTGCGATGCAGCAGCAGCTTACGGGGTCGTGTAGGTTCATGGCTCATATAGCTGCTGGCTTCATAGCGGGCGATGTGAGCGTTTACAAGCCAGAGTTCACCACCCTCAGGCCTTACATAGGCATCACCAAGGCTTACCCTGCCATTCCTTACCGACTTTATCTCCGAGCCGGTTAGGACGATACCAGCCTCTATGCTCTCGCTTATATGGTAGTTATGAAAGGCTTTCCGATTAGTAGCTACTGTTTTAATAACCATACCTGTAAATTTTACCACACATCTGTAATTCAACCCAAGATACCCTGTTTTTAGCCATGAACACTCCAATTATAGACTTTCTCCCCGGTATAATACGGGTTACACACTGAGATAATCCCTCCATATCAACACTAAACACCGGTGACAATAATGCATAATATACTACTATTTGGACACTCAACAAAATCTAATACCATGTAATTTTATGCCATAGGTCATAAAATTACCCAAAAAGGGCTTGACTTTTTACTCAACATTACTTATAATATGTATGCAGCATACTTAAATACGTATTTTGGGGGTGGATTATGGGAAATACTCAAAGTTTCGGGGCTCAACTAAGAGAACTCAGGAAAAGTGCCGGTCTAACTCTCAGGGAGCTCGCCGAAAAGGTTAATGTCAACTTTACCTACCTCAGCAAGATTGAAGGCGGTACTCTGCCGCCCCCCAGCGAGAAGGTCATTCGTCATCTCGCCGAGGCATTGGACTATGATAAAGACGAATTGCTGGCTCTTGCCGGGATAATACCCTCCGATATTGCCGAGATATTAAAAGACCGCAAGGCGCGAGAGAGATTACGTGCTGAAAAGGCCAAGCGGGATGCCAGGGCCACGGGGATAAAATTCCCGGACCTGCCAAAGGTCTCTTTACCGCTTAAAGGCTTATACCGATTGGCGTTACCCGTATTCCTGGTGATTGCGGTCGCCCTCTCAATCTGGTACGCCTCCCCCACTCAAGCGCTGATAGTTGAATACCCTAACCAGCCTTCCACCGGGACTTTGGGGAGCAGCTATACCTTCTATGTCAAGGTAAGCATAGAAGACCTGGAACACCTTCCTTTACAGTCGATTGATGTTGAGATTTATTATGTAAGTTCCCCTACTACCTATAAAGCCACGCTGGCCAGTTTACCGCTGGGAGACCAGGTTGTTACCTCCCACCCCCCTTCTGAAGGTTCCGCCAGCGGCGCGGCTACGGTGGCAGCTGCTGCCGATGCCACCTGGGCATATATCGCAAACGCTACAGGCAACGTTACCTGGGAGAGCATCGGGTACGCGTTTGTACCCGTGATGAGTGGCGGTTACGGCTACAGTGCCGGCACTGGAACCACGTCAATTACCTATACTATCGTCTGGACACCGCCGTCATCAGGCTGGCCGGAAGGCGCCTACCGGATTGACACCATACTGAACACCAGTACGCAGAATCCCGGCGCCGGCACCACCTTTACCAAGACAAGCGACTCATTCACGCTATCCGCACCAGCTGTTGTATCTGGCGGAGGCGGCGGAGGCGGCTCGGTAACGTCTGACGGTACCACCTTCCTGTATGGCGCGGTCAACAGTCAAGGTAAGTTCATACAGGATGTAGCGGCCAAATCAGCCGATAAAAAAGTCACATTGGACATCGATCGAGGTGTCATCGGCAAGACCAAGGCGAACCAGCGGTTAACAAAGATTACCGTTGACCCGATGGCAACACCTCCGGCACCGCCGGCAAATACATCCACCATCGGACTCACCTATAACCTCGGGCCTGATGGAGCTACCTTTAGCCCGCCGATATCCCTTACCTTCAAATACGACCCGGCCAGTATACCCGAAGGAGTAGATGAAGCAGAACTAAGCATAGCTTACTACGATTCTTCGACAGGTGAGTGGATAACCCTTCAAGATATTACCGTGGATACGGTCAACAACACCATCAGCGCCAAGGTGAGCCACTTCACTGCCTTTACGATAATCGCTTACGAACCTGAGCCGGTAGTGGCGCCCGAACCTGAACCGGCACCACCGGCGCCCGAACCTGAGCCAGCACCACCGGCGCCGGCGCCCACACCAGCTCCGGAGGAAGGTGTTAACTGGTGGCTCATCGGCGGCATTATCGCCGTAGTAATAATCGTCGCGATAGTAGTCTGGCTACTGGTATACCGCCGCAGAGGCTAATAAGGCAAAGACACACGGTATAAGGCATCAACGAGTGGGTTGCCCAGGCAGTAACTGCCTGGGCAACCCCTTTTTTAGATTAACTTTAAACTGCATTTGCCCTGCCCTCTTGACAATTACTGCAGCATGTAATACAGTTTTTTATATAGCATACGAAAAAAATAGGCATGATTACTTGACATTTGTCACAAATAGTATTAGAATAATGCCAATTAGCAGATTTAGGGGTGGGGGCAACTTACTTGAAAAGCAGAAATACTTACACGTGGGCAGGTCTTGGTCTGTTGATTGCTGGTGGTCTTATAACTCTACCGGCTTACTTTATTTTTCACTTAATCTGGCTAACGGCACTGGGCATCTGCATGCTTATTCTATCGTTTATCCTGATAGCCCTGGGGAAGGCCGTCCCCAAGCTGCCACCTGAAGTCTGTAGCCTTCTTCTTGAAACTGGAGTCGATAATATCGCCAGTCTGATAGAAGAACTCGGTATAAAAAGTAAGGCTATCTACCTTCCTTCTTCACTAGCCGGTAAATACCCCCGGGCGTTTATACCACTGCACTCTAACGGATCGCACCCCGAGATAACGAAAGCTCTGCCGAAACGACTTATTGCCAGATATGGCTCCAGCCCGGAAGACATCGGCCTGTTGATTTCCACTATCGGGAGTGCCGCCACCGGCATGCTTGAGTCAAAACCCGGAGCTACACCAGATGAGCTTGAGGCGGCGCTTACTTCGCTTCTCATCGGAAGGCTCGGCGTAGCTAGCAGCACAAGAGTCATCTGTAATAATAACCACATCAATGTAGAAATATTCAAGCCACGTCTTGAAAACGGCGCTTCCTGGTCACACCAGTGCCTGGGCGGACCCCTGGCCACAGTAGTCGCCTCCGTGGCTGCCGAGGCCTGGGATAAGCCAATGACCATCAGCCAGGAGGTGCAGGTTAACGGGAAATACAGCGTTGAGCTTGAGGTAGGTAAGTGACACTCTATAACCGTTATATTATAACCGTTACCCTCCTGTTGTTACTGACCACCGTCATCCTGATTGCCATCGGTCAGAATTCCCTGGATATCTATTTTATCGTATATGTCATAGAGGCTCTGGTAATTACCGAATTATATGTATATTTCAATAGTAAGGCCCGCCGCGGATTATCTTACGTCAGCATTATTCTTTTCGGGGGCTTTACCATTGCCCTTTGCCTTCAAATTATCAGGATACTGACATGAATCTCACTCAACACCCAGCTCACTATGAAAAAACTAATTATTACGCTCTCCATAATAGCCATGCTGGGAGTGATATTTCCCGGCCTACCCATCCTCGCCCAACCCGACCAGCTTCGCCATGAAAACCCGGACACAACCACAGGTTCACTGTATGAAGCAGGACTTCTACTCTCTTACAGTGATATTATCAACCTTGCCACCGAAAGCCAGTACCGGAGTGCTCAGGACATACTGGATGAGCTAGAACACGCTGATTTACCAGATGAAATCCAGTATATAATCGACCAGTATAGTTATCTTTTCGAGCACCTCTTCACCACTCTGGATAACATCGAAGCGCTTCTCGATAAAGCGTCGGGACTGCTGGCCAATAATCGGATTAACGAAGTCCAAAGCCTGCTTGACCACGCCCTTGCAGAAATCGATGACGCCTATACCCTGCTGGAAGATATCGAGGTAGCCACCGATATCCTGACTGATAAGCTGGGGGTTTTTACCATCTCAGCCACCAGCCAGCTGACACAGGCTCATACCCGCCTGGAAATTAGCCTGGAAAGAATTAATGACCTCGTCAGTAGACTTAACAGTCTCAACCAGAACCTGGCCAGGCAATACGTACAAAAAACAAAGCTTAGCCCTACCGAACTCAGCCTCAGTATTGACCCGATGGCAGCCTATGTAGGCGAATCCATCTCTGCCTCCGGCAGGCTCAGCAGTAACGGTAATCCCGTCATGGGAGGAAAAATGTCTTTATATCTTGACAGCAATCCGGTGGCTACTGTCTATAGCGGCTCCGACGGTACGTACAGCACCAGTATAATGCTACCTCATATATATAGAGAGACCATGACCTTTACCACGGTATACGAACCTTCAGGCAATTATGCCAGTTTTTATCTTGCCAGTGACAGCCCCCCGGCAACAATCACCACCAAGTTCTACCCCACCCTGCTTGAAGTATCCTCGCTCACAAGATTGTACCGGGGTCTACCGTTTACCGTGAGTGGCGAGGTTAATTCAAACAATGACAATATTATTCGAAACATCATGGTGTTTTTGGATGACCGCAAACTGGCCGAACAAATGGCATCAGGACAGTTCAGCTTAGAAATAATACCGCCTGAAAAAATACCACCCGGTCCCAGGGAACTGATCGTAGCCGTAAGCCCTCTGGATAGATACTCCGGAGCTACCGTGCAACAGAGTGTTACCATCTCTATAGTGCCGATTAATTTTGATGTCCAAACACCTTCTATCGTTCTCCTGCCCGGAGACATCCAGGTTAGCGGCAAAGTCTACAATCAACTGGGACCTATCAAGAATGCTCCTGTAAATTGTAACTTCAGGAAATCCTCGACTACTGTCAAGACATCAGGCGACGGCAGTTTTACAGTATCTCTAAAGGCTCCGCTTGACCTGCTGCTGGTTGGCCCTCAGGAAATATCCATAGACGTAATACCACTGGAATCATGGTCTGCTACAAGTACTATTACAAGGCAGGTTTTCACCATAAATCCACTTAACACCAGCCTGGCACTGTTCATTCTAGTAGCACTATGGCTGGTTATTCGAAGGAGGAACCAAGCGTTAAAGTATACCGAAGAGCAAATACCACCGTCGGAAATGGTGGAAATACCCTTCACCATCCCATTACGCGTACCACAACCAAAGCTCACGGGCATAAAAGGCCAGGTGCTCTCAGCCTACCGTGGCGTAACCGCGGCCATTGAGAAAATCACCGGTGTGATTATGTCACCGGATATCACACTGCGGGAGTTCCTGAAAATGGCCTGTCTACCGTCACCAGCCGCCACCGACCGATTTACCGAGTTGACTTCTATAACCGAGACCACCCTCTATTCTGCCTACAGCCCGCTTAAAGACACCGCCACCAGAGCCCAAAGGCTTGCCGTAAATATCAAAGAGGAGCTTATCAGTGGAACTTCGTAGATTCCTGTTTATTATAGCCGCAGTCATGATTATCGCCCTGATTCTAGCCGCGTGGTTTTTACCGTCAAACGATGATTACCGGTTAGATAACCCGTTCTGGAACGGCATTAAGAATATAAAAGACGAATATGAGGTTCAACCTCTCGTTTCCTTAGCAAGCCTTCCATCTTCGCCGACGAGAGCAACCCTTCTCCTCATACCTTACCTGAGCAGTATACCCACAGAATTAGACCACTTGAACCGCTTTGTCTCCCAGGGCGGAAGACTGATTATAGCAGACGACTATGGACACGGGAACGAGATACTGGCACATCTGGGACTTGAAGCACGCTTTAGCGGGCAGGCTCTCCTCGACCCGCTGGTCAATTACAAAAACGAGCGTTTCCCGAGGATTATCCACCTTCAACCTGACCCCCTGACTGATAATATCAATGACCTGGTTTTAAACCATGCCACCAGTCTGTTAAATGTCTCCGATACCAGTGTCCTCGCCATGTCTTCTCCCTTCAGCTTTCTCGATTATAACGGCGATAGAACACGGGAAGCGAACGAACCTACCGGCCCGCTACCGGTAATCTCTCGCCATGAACTCGGCAAAGGCGAGGTAATACTCATCTCTGACCCCAGCATTTTTATCAACAGCATGGATACGATTGCAGATAACGAAGGCTTAATTCAAAACATTGCAGACACAGCCTCCGTACTTTACGTTGACCAGTCCCACCTGATATCCTCAGAGCTTTACCGAACCAGGAACTGGCTGCAACAAGCACGCGATATACTCTCTACTCCTATCTGGACAGCCGGGCTGGTCTTAGCCGCAATCGTGGCCGCATTGATACCAATATGGTATAAAAAGAAGAAACCGACCGTTGAGAACTAGCACTTAAACAATCACTCTTTCTTGCAACATAGTAAACATGATAAACTCTCTAAAAGGAGACGGTAATGACAGTAAAAAATGAAAAAGGGCAAGCAATACTGAAAAGTGTTCTTGATGAGGTATCCAAGGTGGTCGTCGGTAAGGATGATATCAAGGAGCTGCTGATGATTGCCCTGCTGAGCCAGGGACACGTGCTTATAGAAGGATTACCCGGAACAGCCAAAACTACCGTCGCCCGGACTTTCGCTCATGCCATCGGCGGTACGTTTAAAAGGGTCCAGGGTACTCCCGACATGCTACCCGCTGATATTCTCGGATTTTATCTCTATCGCGCTGATGGTAGCTCCACGTTCATGCCGGGACCTATCTTCGCCAACGTACTGCTGGCGGATGAGTTAAACCGCACAACCCCCCGTACACAGTCCGCTCTTCTCGAATCCATGCAGGAACAACAGGTTACCATCGAACGAGAAACACATAAGCTGGACCATCCGTTCATCATTATTGCCAGCCAGATACCCTACGGCGGTCTCGGAACCTCCCAACTTAGCGAGGTACAAACGGACCGCTTTATGTTCCGGACATGGAGCGGCCTTTCCACTCTGGAAGAAGAAGACCAGATTTTAAAGGATATCGATGCCATTACCGAGCCGCAGATTAAGGCTGTAACGACACCGGAGGATATAGTTCGCCTCCAGCAGGACGTCAAAAAGATACACATAGCCGATGGCGTGCGCCGATATATTCTGGATATTATCGACAACCTGCGCCACCATCAGGATATAGTACTGGGTCCCAGCACCCGTGCCGGTATCGCCCTGCTTAAGGGCGCCAGAGCCAGAGCTTTTACCCAGGAAAGAGACTTTGTCATTCCCGACGATGTGAAGAGGCTACTTAGCCCAGTGTTATCCCACCGCCTCCAGGTGAGTCCCGAAGCTGAAATGGAAGACATCGGCCCCGAGCCAATCATCAACGAGGTAGCTACCCAGGTCCCCGTACCGATAATAGACAATGCATAGAGCATCACTCCAATTTTTATGTCAAATATATATATCGCTGGTTCTGCTGGCGGCTACTGTGATGTCGCCGCTACCCTATTTAGTGCTGGCGCTGATTCTGCTGCTGATAAATCTGTTCGCCTTGATACGCCCGCAACCACCAAGGTTTAACATGGTAATAGATCTGGCGGTGATGTTTCTGGTGCCGCTGGTACTGGCACCATTACTGGAAAACATGGCAAACCTGGTGCCAATAGCTTCTCAAATCATAGCCGTCATATTCGTCCTGCCCATTTTGTACCTGCTCGACTTTAACCTGCGAGAAAACGTCCACCACACGCAGGTATTTACCAGGGGAAAAGGCGAAAGAAATACTACCCAGATATTCGCATCATTAATAATCGCGTTACTGGTTGTAATGCTGATAGCACCTGTGGTCAATCGTCCCGTCCTGCTCTTTACTGGCATCTCCCTGGCCCTGTACCTCCTGGTGGTGCTGTTAGAGACACTGTTCACTATACCCCGCCGTCCCTTTGCCACCAATACCGTGCTAAGAAGAATTATAGTCGGCACCACCGGGAGCACCCGCATGCTCCTGACCAGCCAAGCCTGGGTAAAAATGCACAGCCAGTTGAGCTTTACCGTTCCCTGGGCACAGGTTACGCCGCAGAAAATTATACTCAGCGGAGGTAATACTAATGTGGAAATTAGTTTCACTCCGCCACTGGCGGGAGAATCACGCCTTCGGCTCCAGGTATCGGCGTTGGACCCACGGGGTCTTATCCAGATCAACCAGTTACTTGAACCACTTAACCTGCATATCATCCCGAGAGCAAAATACGCCGAATGGCTGGCTATGAAATATTTAGAACAAACAGGTTCAGGAGTAATTTCAACAATCAACCTGCCTTCTCAAGCCCTTATGAGACCGAATCGAGGCATTGAATACCTGGAAAGCCGCGCCTATCAACCAGGTGATATGCTAAGAGACATAGACTGGAAGCATACCCTGAAACTGAGCCAGCTGATAGTAAGAGAATATCAGGAAGCCAACGAGCAGGCAGCCATCATCGCCGCTAACCTCTCGGTGACCGATGCGGAGGCAGCCGACAATCTGGCCTTCAACCTGATAACCACAGCCTTGACCCTGGCACGGGAAAACATACCCACCGCACTGGCTGCCTACAACCACGAGAATGTTGTCATTAACACAAATATTATCGAACCGATGGAATTACTCAGGCAAGCGTTGTCATTACTCAGAGAAATTAGGGTGGTAGAGTTCGCCGACCGATACCTGGAACCGTCAGATATCGCCAAAATAAGGTGGAATATAAGACAACTGCAACAAGCAGATTCCGAACCTGCTCAGCGATTGCTCGATATTCTCAATTTTGAACACCGCTCTATCGAGCAGTTCGCCCGGACCCACCCGGCTACCCTGGCTCTGTTGTCAGCTACCAGACAGGTAACGGCTCCGGCTATGATACTGCTAGTATCGCAATTGAACCATGACGCCGAAGCTATCCTGGTAACCGCCGAGAAACTGGCCAAGATGAGATTCACTACTTTACCGATAGAATCAGTATAACGCCTATTCCACGGTGACGCTTTTAGCCAGATTCCTGGGGAAATCTACGGGGCAACCCCGTTCCCTGGCGACATAATAGGCAAGCAACTGCAGAGCTACGGAATTCACCACGGGCGAAAACAGCGGGTCAATCTGGGGTAAGGTAATAACCGAATCGGCCAGTCCCTCCATGGTCTCATCCTCCTCGCCTACCAGTGCCAGTACCGGCGACTGTCTGGCTTTAATTTCCTTGATACTGGTAACCATAGGCTCGAAGGTATTGTCCTGGGCCACGATAGCCACAACCGGTGTTTTATTCCCCAGCAAGGCGAAGGGGCCGTGCTTTAATTCCCCGGCCGCATAGCCTTCAGCGTGAATATAGGAAATTTCTTTTAGTTTGAGGGCGCCTTCCAGGGCGACAGGGTAATTTATACCCTTGCCGATGAAAAATGCATTTTCGAATCCGGCCAGTTGACGGGCACAATCGGCAATAGCTGCCTCATTGTCCAGTACCTGCTGGACCTTGACCGGCAATTGCCTCATCTCCAGAACAAGGTCATCCAATCTCCCGATATCAACCCGTGAATAAGGCAAAGCCAGCCAGTACAGGGCGATAAGCTGCGCTATAAAAGTCTTGGTAGCCGCCACGCTTATCTCCGGACCCGCCCGGGTATAAATCGTACGGTCAATAATCCGGCTGGCCGTGCTACCGACGACATTGGTGATGACAATGACCTGGCAGCCCGTTTCCTTCAGCTTCCTTATCGCCTTGAGCGCATCGGTGGTCTCACCGGACTGGGTAATGACAATCGCATTATTCCTGGCTGATGCCTGGCCACTGTAAGTAAATTCATCAGCCAGCTCGACTCTAACCGGTACGTTTACCAGCCCTTCGATAATATACTTGCCGATAAGTCCGGCATGATATGAGGTGCCGCAGGCGAGTATGAGAACACCATCCAGGCTGCTACCATCGGACCCTGCCAGGTCAGCCATCGGTTCTACCGCCGAGATATACTCAGCGAGGGTATCCCTTATTACCTTCGGCTGCTCATGTATTTCCTTGAGCATGAAATGCTCGTAACCGCCCTTCTGGGCATCCTCCACACTCCATAATATCTTATGTTCTTCCCGGACGATGCTGGCACCATCCTGCTTAACTTCTACGGCGTCGGCGGTAACCAGAGCGATATCGCCGTCTTCCAGATAGATAACCCGACTGGTATAGTCCAGCAGGGCAGGTACGTCCGAGGCAATGTAATTTTCGCGGTCGCCGATGCCTATAACCAGCGGACTGTCCTTTCTGGCAGCTACCAGCTTAGACTCACCCGCCATCAGGGCAATCATAGTATAAGAACCCTCGATATCACGCAGAGCCAGTCCTACGGCTTCCTCAAAATCGCCTTTATAATACTTCTCAATCAGGTGGGGTATTACTTCAGTATCGGTCTGGGAAGCCAGGCTATGCCCTTCTTCAGTCAATTGGTCTCTCAATTTCTGGAAGTTATTAATAGTCCCGTTATGCACCACGGCAATTCGACCGTTGCAGTCGCATTGCGGGTGGGCGTTTACTTTGGACGGCTCGCCATGGGTCGCCCAGCGGGTATGTCCGATGCCTGCCATGCCATCCATTGTCGGCAACGACCTGGTTAGAGCTTTTACCCTGACGATATCCTTGTGAACCTCAATGCCGCCGGCCGATACGGCGATACCACAGGAATCATAGCCGCGATACTCCAGTTTGCTCAAGCAATTAAGAAGAACCGGCTGAGCCTTTTTCTCTCCGATATATCCAACAATGCCACACATAAATAATCAGTCCCTAGAGATTATTTTATTATGTCATTCTCGGGCTTGACCCGAGAATCCATACCACCACTCCCCCCTGGATTCCAGCTCTCGCTGGAATGACACCAAACCTTTAAAAAGAATCCGGGTTTATCTAATACACCAGGCTCTTGTCGGGCAGGTGACCGCTTATTATCTTAGACATTTGTATCTGGCAGTAATTACCGACGATAACCCCCGGTTGAGCCGTGACGTTGCTTTCTACATTACATTCCTCGCCCATAATAGCGCCCACATTTATCAACGGGCTCTCGCCGTTGATCCTGACCCCGCTCTGTCCGCCGACGGCCGTAAAACGCCCCTTGAGCACACAACCTTTATCAATAACAGAGTCGCTTATGATACATCCGGCTCCAATGGTGACGTCATTACCGATAACGCTGTTTTTAATCTCGGTAAATGGGGAAATAGCGACATTATCGCCGATACTTGTAGCCGGCATGATACAGACATTCGGTCCGATATCACATCCCGACCCGATAACCACCGGTCCGTATATACTGGTGCCGGAGCGCACCATGGTGCCTTCTCCTACCATAACCTTCCCCTTAATGGAAGCACCGGACTCAATGGTACCGCCCAGACTTACATCGATATTCCGCAGTACGGCATCATTTAGACTGATAATATCCCAGGGATATACAACGTCAAGCCAGGTACCCTCGGTTTCCAGAGCATCGATGGTATGACCCCCTTCAATCATGTTATTCAGGACATCCGGGATATCCAGTACAGATTCGGTGAACGCAAAAATCTCTTTAGTAAAGGCGTAAATACCGGTATTAACCATATTACTTCCCGGCTCCTTCGGTTTCTCTACGATATCCTTTACCTCACTACCGTCCATACTGACCACCCCGTACCTTACCGGGTCGTTTACCCTCTTGACCAGCACCGCTTCCGGCTTTATCTGTACGAAATCGGCGATAGTATGGGCTTCAATCAGGTTGTCTCCAGACAGTACCAGGAACTCGTCCTCGGCTATGTCCCTGACCTGCGATAGCGCATGCGCGGTACCCAGCTGTGTTTCCTGAGTTACGTAGGTGATATCGACACCGAACTGCTCGCCGGAGCCCATGTAGTCATACACCTGCTCTTTCCGGTAACCGACTACGAAAATAATATTGCGGATACCGTTCTGGGCCAGGGACTCAACGACAAACTGCAGTATCGGCTTATCCGCTATGGAAAGCATTGCTTTCGGCCTGTTAACCGTAAAAGGTCTGAGTCTCTGTCCTTCACCTGCGGCTAATACAATCGCCTGTTTCATAAACCACCCCTTAATATATCTTGGAATCCGACTTAATAACCCCGCTGACCACCACACCCGGCCCGATAAAGGTATTGTTGCCAATTATACTGCCAACATTAATAGAAGCATTTATCCCGGTCTCAACATGGTCGCCGATAATTGCCCCCAGCTTACGCCTTTTAGTATCGATGCCAGATACCATGATATTTTTCTTATCCAGCCTCAGGTTGGCGATCTTGGTACCGGCACCGAGGTTGCACTCTTCGCCGATAACGCTATCACCTATATAGTTATGATGTGGGATCTTGGTGCCCTTCATGATGATGGAGTTCTTGACCTCAACGGCAGCACCGATATGACAGTCGTCACCGATAGCGGTGGAGGGGCGGATATAGCAGTTAGGCCCGATATCACAGTTTTCCCCGATGACCACCGGTCCTATAATGTAGGCGCCCGACCTTATTACCGTGTTCTTACCGATAGCAACGGCCCCCTTCAGTACCACATTGTCCTCTACCTCGCCCAGGTTCTGCGCCTCCAGGCTTTTCAGCATGGATTCGTTGGCAGGCAATAAATTCCACGGGTAACTGATGTCCAGCCATGATTTAATTAGCTGATAATGAAGGCCTTCTTCAGTATCCATCAGCAGCTGTAACGAATCGGTTATCTCATACTCGCCCCGCGGCGATTTTTCCGTTCGAGATACGGCCTCGAATATCTCCGGAGTAAATAGATACAGTCCGGCATTAGCCATAAGGGTCGGCGGCTTCTGCGTTTTTTCATAAATATTAGTGACTTTATCCCCAGATAACTCGACCATTCCCAGTCCACGGGGGTCTTTCACCTCGATGACGCTCATAGTGTTGCGTTCTGTTTTAAGCAACAGCCCGATATCTTCCCGGCTGACCACGACGTCGCCGTTGATTACCAGGAAGCTGCTATCCAGCATACCCGCCACCATCCTGATGGCATCCGCCGTGCCCAGCTGCTTTCTCTGCTCGGAATAGGCTATCTTGACTCCCCACCTATCCCCTTGACCGAAGTAATTCCGCACCTGTTCATCGCCATAGCCGACAATAAAGATGAAGTCCTTAACGCCGGCCTCCCCGGCTTCGATGAGCAAATGCTCCAGAATGGGCTTATTGGCGATGGGCAGCATCACCTTGGGCCTGTTGCTGGTAAGAGGACGCATCCGGTTACCTTCGCCAGCCGCTAAAATAACTGCTTTCAACTTGCTCTCCCCCCGGTATCCACAGAATCCCTGACCGCCGCGAGGCCGCTATCATACAACTGCCGCGCCCTCTCCCCGGTTTTAGCCTCGGCCGTCAGCCTGACTTTAGGCTCGGTACCCGAGGCGCGGACAAGCAACCAGCCATCCTTAAAGTTCATTTTCAATCCGTCGATATTACCGACCGACAGCGGTTCCATAGCCATCAGGTTCGACTCCAAGCGGGACATGGCCACGCCATCGCTGGCGACACTCCCGCGAAGCAGGGGATAAACCGGCACGGCATCAACCAGTTCCGAAAGTTTCTGCTGGCCGGCCATGACTGCTATCTGTGCCGCGGCATAGATACCGTCGGGACATAGTGAGATTACGGGGAAAATCCAGCTCCCCGATGTCTCCCCGCCGAAATCGCCGCCGTTTCTTAATTCTTCGGACACCCAGGTATCCCCAATCTTCGTCCGCCTGACGTTGAAACCCATCTCTTCGATAGCCATGGAAGCATCCAGCGTCGTTACCAGTTCTTTTACTCCCAACCCCTTCGCAAATATTGCCAGCAGCCTGTCACCGGTAATAAACCTCCCCCGGTCATCGACCGCCATCATGCGGTCGGCATCACCGTCATGGGCAATACCGACACGTGCATCGGACTCTGTGACCGCGCGACACAATTCCTGTAAATTAGCTTCAATCGGCTCGATGCCGCGGGGGAAAAAACCGCTATTATAGCAGTTAAGAGTCACCACCTCGCAGCCGAGCCTTTCGAGCAGGCGCGGTGTGACCTCGGAGGCCGCACCGCAACCGGCATCCACCACCACCTTGAGGTTCAACCCGGCCGGAAAGTGGGGTAATATGCTGTCGATATGATGCTCGATGGCTCCGCTGTAGATATCACTGTGCTTAATATCCTCCCAGCGGGCAACACCGGATGATTCTTCCGACAACGCTTCTTCAATCTGAGCCTGCTGGAGCGAATCGAATGAAGAGCCGTCCGGATTCAGGAGTTTTATACCGTTGTATTCCGGCGGATTATGCGAGGCGGTAACCATCACACCGGTATCGAACTCACGGGTGATAAAAGCCAGTGTCGGCGTGGGCGTTATACCGGCATCACTGCATCGTGCGCCCGCCGCCAGCAGGCCGGAGATAACGGCATGTTTCATGGCATCGCCGGACGTCCGGGTATCCGTGCCCACGACCACGTTGCCGTGATTCCTGCCCACCACCAGCCCCACCCGGAACGCCAGAGTGAGCAGGTCCTTATCGAAAACGGCCCGTATGCCGGAAGAGCCAAACAGCTTCATATTACATTAATTCTACTACTATCGTGACAATTGTCAACCAAGCGAACCCTGACGTTCGGGAACCAAGCTAGCACCGGGTAGCTTTGACGCCCAGGTACTTCCCTACTAAATCCATAGCGCAGTACTGCCCGCACATGCTGCAGGCCGCCCCCGATGTAGCTCTCTCACCATGGACGCGACTGAACCGTTCCGGGTCGAGGGAAAGCCGGGCCTGTTCATCCCAGTCGAGACGCTTCCGCGCCAGAGCCATCTGCCGGTCTCTCTCCGCAGCGCCCTTCACGCCTTTAACGATATCGGCGGCGTGGGCGGCGATGCGCGTGGCGATGACTCCCTCCCTGACATCGTCGACATCCGGTATGGCAAGGTGCTCCGACGGCGTCACGTAGCAGAGGAAATCGGCCCCGGATATAGCGGCGATAGCCCCGCCGATAGCACCGGTGATATGGTCGTAGCCGGCGGCAATATCAGTCACCAGCGGGCCCAGCACGTAAAAGGGCGCGCCCTTGCAGACAGCCTTCTGGAGGCGTACGTTGGTCTCAATCTGATCAAGCGGAATATGCCCCGGCCCCTCTACCATCACCTGAACGCCGGCCTCCTGCGCCCTCTGCACCAGCTCGCCGAGAGTAAGCAGTTCTTCTATCTGAGTACGGTCGGTGGCATCGGCCAGGGAGCCCGGGCGCATACCGTCGCCGAGACTCAGGGTGACATCGTATTCCCGGGCGATATCCAGCAGGCGGTCATAATACTCGTAGAGAGGATTCTCGCAATCGTTGTGCAGCATCCAGCCGACCATGAAAGCGCCCCCGCGGGAGACGACATCGGTCACCCTGCCCTGCTGTTTGAGACGGGCGATTGCCGACAGGGTAACGCCGCAGTGCACGGTAATAAAGTCGACGCCGTCCTTTGCGTTATCTTCAATGGCGGCAAAAATGTCGTCAACGGTCATTTTCACGATGGCGCTGTGTCTCTCGATGGCCTCGATGCCCGCCTGATAAACGGGTACCGTGCCTATGGCGCAGGAGCTTGCGGCTATAACGGCCTGCCGGATGGCCGGTATATCGCCCCCGGTGCTCAGGTCCATAACCGTATCCGCTCCCGCAGTCAGGGCTACCTTCAGCTTTTTCAACTCGGTATCAACGTTGCCGAAATCGGAGGAAGTCCCGATATTGGCATTGACCTTGGTGGACAGTCCCTCCCCTACCCCACAGGGAGTGAGGTTGGAATGCCCGACGTTGGCCGGAACAACCACCGTCCCTTTGGCAACGCCCTCACGGATAAACCCGGCATCCAGGCCTTCAGCCTTCGCCACTGCCTCCATCTGTGGAGAAATATTACCTTTCCTGGCAATTTCCAGCTGTGTCATTTCGGCACCTCCGTATAATAATAAAACCAAGGGCTTCGGCTGATAATGCCAGACCCTTGGTCTGAGTTTCGGCCGCTTCCCTACGCTCGTATTACCGAGTTCAGGTTCCTAGGGTCGTCCTTCCCGGAAGGACTCTCAGCTCTGAGCACCCCTAGCGGTTAAATTGTAGTTACATTATAACACTCAATAAGGCGCGAAGTCAAACAATTACCTGTAAAAAACCCGCCTGCTATTCTTTAAACGGCAGCGTCAGGCGCGTGCCGGCATTGTTCTGAAAAAACCTGTCACCGAACTCCCGCGCCAGGTAAGCTGCGGATTTAAAACCAGTGCAGTGAGAAGCACCCAAATACTGCACTCCCATCTCCCGCAACGCCGCTGCCGTCTTTTCCAGTCGCTCTTTAGAGGCATGAATAAGGTGCGTGCCGCCGATGGCGGCATAGATAAGCTCCTTGCCCGTCAATTTTTTAGCCTGTGTCAGCGTATTGACAATGCCGTGGTGGGCACAGCCTAAAATAACCACCAGTCCGAACTCGGTATCGATTATCATGGCAAGGTCATCGTCAATCGGGTCCTGTTTCATTTCGTCGCCCTCCATAACGCACAGGTACTTCTCCACTATCTCATAGTCGTTAACCATGGGTATTTCGCCGGTGGTCATAATATGCTCGGAGAGTTTTACCGGGTCTCTGGATAATTTGAACGTTGTCCCCAATACTTCCAGGGCTTCCCTGACGAAGGGA
>JAUWGD010000036.1 GCA_030606585.1 Dehalococcoidales bacterium
CCCCGGCATACTGATAGTATGCTCCGTTACCTCTCCCTTCATGATTTCCACGGCGTGAGGAATGGCCGGCAGTATCACCTCAAGACATTCCTGTACCGCCTTGGGACTTCCCGGCAGGTTGATGATAAGGCACTGCCCTCGCAGGCCGGACACTCCCCGGCTCAATACCGCCATCGGAGTTTTTTCCAGGGACCTGGCTCTCATTGCCTCAGCAAAACCCGGAGCGCTTCTGTCTATCACCGATAGTGTCGCTTCCGGCGTAACATCCCTCCTGGCCAGGCCGGTTCCGCCGGTGGTCAGAACAACGTCCACCCCACCCCCGTCAGCCCACTCGATAAGTTTACCGGCGATAATATCCCGCTCATCGGGGACAACCTCATATTTTATAATAGTACTCTCTACCCGCGACAGTATATTGCGGATTATCTCACCGCTTTTATCCTGTCGCTGTCCCTTGGAACCTTTATCACTGATAGTTAATACGCCAATATTCAACATAATTGCGCCTTATGAAACAAGATATATTGTACCATATCCGAGGCTTACGATGGAAGTGACTGCGTAAGAACCGCTTCCCCACCGTTCCCCACCATCTAATGATTGCCGTTTTTGGCTTAAAACATAGCAGAAATGTCCAAATATGTCACGAATTTGTCACATTTTCCTAAAATACCCTTGAAAAGACTTGACAAACATGGGTCGTTGTGTTATAAAATGGTGAAATATGGGTAGTGGTGGTGAATAGTGGTAGGAATTTGAGGCTATGTTTTACGGCGAGTTTGATTACAAGATAGATGAAAAAGGCAGGGTGCCCCTCCCGCCCAAGTTCCGCAATTATCTAAAAGACGGCGTGGTACTGACACCCGGAGCCGAAAAATGCATCACCGTATATACAGTGCCCGAATGGAGAAAACTCTCCGCTAATCTCACCAACAGCCCGCTATCGCGCAGCAAAATGAGGAAGCTGAGTCGCGCTCTATTTGCTACAGCCTTCAGCACCAGGATAGATAATCAGGGGAGGATTGCCATCCCGGCGCCACTACGTGAACATGCCGAGATAGTCGATGAAGTAGTCGTCGCCGGTTCCAATACTTATCTCGAGATATGGAATAAGGTACTTTGGGAGGAAGAGAAGGAGATAAGCCAGGAACAGGCCTGGCAGATTATCGAAAGCCTGGAGAATAGCTGATGATTAAACACCAGTCAGCCTCCAGCCATACACCGGTACTACTCTCGGAGGCGCTCAGGGCGCTGGCAGTACAGCCAGGCGGCCGCTATATCGATTGCACGCTGGGCAGTGCGGGACATGCCACCGCCATCCTGGACCACAGCTCACCCGGCGGACAACTGCTGGGCATCGACGCCGATCCTAACGCCATAGAAATCGCCAAGGAGAGGCTCCAGTATTATAAAGACTCCACCCTGCTCGTAAATGATAACTTCGTCAATCTGCAGTCTATCTGCATAAAATACGACTTTTTCCCGGTACACGGTATCCTTTTCGACCTTGGTTTATCCTCGCTTCAGCTTAATGGGAACGGCCGTGGTTTCAGTTTTCAATATGACGCCCCGCTGGATATGAGGTTCAACCCCAATCAGAGGATTACCGCCGCCGATATCGTTAACACCACCTCTGAGGCGAGATTAGCCCATCTTATTAAAACATATGGCGAGGAAGGCCATAGCCGCCGCATCGCCCAGTACATCGTAAAGGAACGCCCGATAGAAACTACGCGCCAGCTGGCCCTGCTGATAGAGAAGGCTGTCGGCCGGAGAGGCAAGCTCCACCCGGCCACTAAGACCTTCCAGGCTTTACGCATCGCCGTCAATCATGAGCTTGAGCACCTGGAAACGGCGCTGAGACAGGCCGTTGACCTGCTCGGTTACGAGGGCAGGCTGGTTGTTATAACCTACCATTCGCTGGAAGACCGTATCGTCAAGCAGTTCATGCAAAGAGAATCCCGAGGTTGTATCTGCCCGCCGGAAGTCCTCACCTGCACCTGCGGTCACTCGCCGCGTATAAGACTGATTAATAAGAAGGTTATCACCCCCACCGTAAATGAAATTCAGATTAACCCGCGCAGCCGCAGCGGTAAATTGAGAGCCGCCGAGCGCATCATAATCCAGGGTGATTGCTACGCGACCCCGGAAGACCACGCTTTCATCACCATCGCCAAGTCCAGAGGGTGGCGAAGGCCGGCTTTAGTAGAAAAGATTAGAATGGCCTTTTTAGCGGCCTAAATTACGGCAGAGTCAGACAAGGAGGTTACCTACATGTAATAACTGGGTACCGAAAAGGGAATCTAAATCCAGTTACTAAGGAGGGCAGATGAAAAGACGAAATGTTGTAGCTTCAATTGACGTTGGCACCACCAAGATATGCACGATACTGGCAGATGTTAGTGAAGGCGGCAGCCCCCGGGTGGTGGGTGTCGGTATTGCCCCGTCCAGGGGACTGCACAAGGGTCTGGTGGTCAATATCAATGAAGCCAGAGAGTCAATTCGCGATTCAGTGAAAAAGGCGGAACAGGCCAGCGACTACAAAGTGGAATCGGCCTATGTCGGCGTTACCGGCCGTCATGTCAGCTCGATGAACAACCGCGGCGTAGTTGCCATCACGCGTAATGACCGTGTCGTACGCCCCGATGACCTGAAGCGCGTCCTTACCGCTGCCCAGAGTGTCAAAACTGCCGGAGACAGAAGACTGCTTCACGTAATCCCCCGCAGCTATGCTGTCGATGGCCAGCCCGGTGTTAAGAATCCTATAGGTATGCATGGATTCCGCCTCGACGTGGAAACACACGTCATCACAGCTGCCGTAACCTCCATTCAGAATCTTGTGAAATGCATACGCAGCATCGGGATAGACATCGAGGACCTCGTCCTCGAACCCCTGGCCAGCAGTGAGGCGATTCTCACCGAAGACGAGAAACAGGTAGGCGTAATAATGGCCGATATCGGCGGTGGCACCACAGACGTTGCCGTCTTCAGGGAAGGCAGCATCTGGCATACTTCCATCCTGCCGGTAGCCGGTTACCAGCTTACCCGTGATGTCGCCATCGGCCTGGGACTGCCGTTTGAAATCGCCGAGGAAATGAAGAAGAAATACGGCAGTGTCATGCCCGTTTACGAGGGTCAGGGGGATACCGCGCCGGCTATATCCCAGGACGGACACGGCGTCTCCTACCAGGATTTATGCGACATTATCAGGGCCAGAGTCGAGGAAGTATTGAAGCTTATCCTCCTGGAAATGCCAAACTCGGACTACGAAGCACTGGTACCGGCCGGACTGGTACTCACGGGCGGTACTTCCAACCTCTCCGGTATGGCATCCATGGGACGCGATATCCTCAGGCTCCCGGTAAGGGTAGGTGCTCCCACCGATGTCCACGGCATCGCTGATGTGCTCCGCGACCCGGCATATTCCACCAGCGTTGGCCTCCTGCTCTGGGGAGCCAAACATGAAGGTAAAAAACACTGGAAATCAGGGATATTCGGCGGCGCATTTAACCGCCTGGCGTCCCAGCTGAGAAAGTTGTTTCAGTAATATACCAGGAAATAATAAGGAACTAATTTTAGCACCAGTAAAAGGAGGAGGAGATGGCTAGAACAAGTTTTGTGGCTAATCCAGCTAAGATTAAGGTCATTGGTCTGGGTGGTGGCGGCAGCAACGCCGTAACCCGTATGGTCAGAGAGAATATTCAGAGTGTGGAATTCATTGCGATGAATACCGATGCTCAGGCTCTGGCTGTCTGCGAAGCACCGATATGTGTGCAGCTTGGATCCAAACTTACCAAGGGTCTGGGTGCAGGCGGCGACCATGTCATAGGAGCGAAAGCTGCCGAGGAAAACCGCGACGAGCTAAAGGAACTCGTTTCCGGAGCTGATATGGTATTTGTGACCGCCGGTATGGGCGGCGGCACCGGCACCGGTGCGGCCCCCATCGTTGCGGAAACGTCGAAGCATAGCGGTGCTCTCACCATAGCCGTGGTCACCAAACCGTTTGAATTCGAGGGTGCTCACCGCATGGAGACGGCGGAAGAAGGTATCAACAATCTTATAGATAAAGTTGATACCCTGATTATCATCCCTAATGACCGCCTGCTGACGCTCTGCGACCAGAAGACCGGAGTGGATAGCGCCTTCAAACTGGCTGATGACGTGCTGAGGCACGGTGTCCAGGCAATCGCTGAGGTTATCACTACCCCCGGCATGATTAACCTTGACTTTGCCGATGTCAAATCGATTATGAAAGACGCCGGCCCCGCCTGGATGTCCATCGGCAATGGCACCGGACAGAATCGGGCTACCGATGCCGCCAAAGAAGCGTTGGCCAGCCCACTGCTGGACGTTTCCATCGAGGGTTCCAAGGCCGTCCTGTTCAACGTCGTCGGCGGTAACAACCTCTCCCTGTTTGAGGTCAATCAGGCTGCGGATGTTATCAAAGGCGCCGTAGACCCCGATGCCAACATCATTTTCGGTGTCGCCAATGACCCGTCCATGGAAAATGAAGTAAGGATTACCCTGATTACCACCGGATTCCAGACCAAGCTGGGTATGGGCAAAGATGGAGAGGAAGACGAGCTCACCAAGCTGCTTAAAAATATGAAGACAGAAGATGAGCTTGATATGCCTTCCTTCCTGCGCCGTCCGTTATTCAGCCACCGGCGCCACACGACCGCCCCGACCGAAGTGCCGGCGGAACCGGTAAAACAGCATCATTTCTCGTAAATTATCCTGTTATTGCCATTAACGGTAAATAATCATGGGTAGCGGGGATATGCATGAGCCTAAGGTGCTCGGCATGATGAAGTGTAAATAGTATCGAACTTCTGATGTACAGGGCTGCGGGTGGTACACTCCCGCAGCCTTCCTGTTTGTCCCGGTTTGTTAAAGATAGCCCCCACCCTATTTCGCCACCCCGCTCTGTTGACAAATTCCACATCAACTGGTTATCCTATTAATTGGCGTTTTTATTTGTTTATTACGGGCTGCTATATTAAAAATGTATCCCACCGTATATGCGAGTTATTACAGGTAAGGCAAAAGGACATCGGCTGAAGTTCCCCAAGGGAACGTCAACCCGCCCGGCAACAGACCTGGTGCGCGGCGCTATCTTTTCCATCCTGGAAAATGCTGCCGATGACTGGTCACAGGTGCTTGACCTGTTCTCCGGTAGCGGTGCCCTGGGTATTGAAGCTCTCAGTCGCGGCGCCGGTTGGGTGGACTTTGTTGAAAGTGAACCAAGGTGTTGTGGTATAATTAAGGAAAATCTAGAGAAGACGAAACTGGCAGCACAGGCCCGCATCTATTGCTGCGACGTCTTCAAGGCACTCTCCCTTATTGATAAGGAGTACAACATAATACTGATGGACCCACCCTATTCTAATACGTCTATAGGTAATTTCATCACGCAACTGGCAACCTCCAGACTGGTCGGCGCAGATACAACGGTAGTAGTGACCCACTCACCTCGTTTATCCCTCAGCCCGAGCTATGCTAAAATAAACCTCGTGAAAGAGCACCGCCATGGTGACAGTTGTATCTCGATATACCGGGAGGAGGCCGGGCTTTGATAATCGCTCTCTATCCGGGTAGCTTCGACCCTATCACCAACGGGCATATCGATATAGCTACCAGGGCATCCAAACTTTTTGATAAAATTATTATCGGCATATTTTCCACGCCGGACAAACGCCTTACCTTCTCTCACGAAGAGCGTGTAGAACTGGCTACGCGCGCTGTAGCTCATTTACCCAATATCGAGGTAATGCCATATGATATCATAACCGTGGACTTCGCCAGGCAGGTGAATGCCCAGGTCCTGGTACGCGGACTTAGAATGAGCGCCGATTATGAAAGAGAATTTGAAATGGCCATGTTAAACCGTAAGCTCTACCCGGGACTGGAGCTTGTCTGCTTCATGGCCAGCCAGGAGTACCAGTTCCTCAGCTCCAGCCTGATGAAAGAGGTCGCCAGCCTTGGTGGCGATATCGACAGCCTGGTTCCCAAACACGTGGCTGAAGCTCTTAGAAATAAAGGGGTCAGTAAAGAATAGACCCGGTTTAATAATATAATACTATTAGGAGAATCTTTTAGGGAAAGATTCAGGAGGTAAATTGAATGGCTTACAAGATTACAGACGATTGCATTAGCTGTGGAGCCTGCGAGCCGGAATGCCCGGTACAGGCTATCAGCGAGGGTGACACAGCCTATGTAATCGACCCTGATAAGTGTGTTGAGTGCGTAGGACATTATGATTCGTCTAAATGCGCGGAAATCTGCCCGGTTGATGCCTGCGTGCCCGACCCGGACCACCCTAAGAAATAGAGTGGCATCCGGATAGGTAACGTAAGCCCCATACCGGCTGGATTTCAGCAAAATATATAGCTACAAGTAGAATTGCCCGCCGTTATCAAAATCGATAACACAATCTAACTGTCTGGTGATAAAGAGAGGTTTGATTACCTTTTACTCACGGAAGGTGGGAGAGTATAAGAAGTTAGAACGGCGGATTATCGGTCTCTTTTACTGGAAGAAATCACGGACTGAATCGAACTCGGCGGGCAATAACGCCAGGATAACAGGAAAGCCATCCAGCAACAGGTTCGCCAGGGCGGAATCGGATACGGTGCTGCCGATACCCAGGAAGTTCACCCACATGGACAGCAGCGCTCCGCAGAAGAAGAAACCCAGGATAAAACCGAGGACGGCGCCGCCCAGACGGTTTACCCAGCCCAGCAATACCGCCGAAACAACCTTTTTCAACACAGCGGCCAGAACTGAGGCTATTACCATCACCCCTATCAGAATGATGGCAAAAGCGGCTATTCTGGCCCAACCGGGGTCGGAAATAAACGTCAGCGACCCGCCTAACGACTCCGAGAAACGCCCCGCCAGAACTATACCGACAATTATCCCGGCTACCGTAAAAAGCGCCTTGATAATGCCGATTTTAAGTCCGATAAGCGTCGGAATTACGATAAGTATCAGGATGACTATATCCAGCCAGTTCATATCCGCTTAATTAACCCTTTCCCTGAGTTTTCTGTATTTTACTACTCGTAGTGCAGGGCGTCAATAGGATTAAGCCGGGCCGCCCTCATAGCCGGATATATACCGGAAACAAGACCGATTAACAGTTTCCTCTTCATTGTCTTCCTCCGAGATTCATGTGATACCAAGTATCAGTATTTTCTAGTTATTAATTTTTAAGCATCAGTTTTAACTGAAGCTTCGCCCGTCTCTTCTCGTAACGCTCCATTATCTTGGGAAACGATTTTTCCAGGTAAGCGTATCTGTCACGCATCTCTTTCAGCCATTCCTGACGCACCGAAGGCTCATCTTTCATTAATTTCAAGCCATATTCGGCTAGCTCCCGGAATATCTTGATTTCATCTTCAAGTCCGTGACGAATAGTCCTTCTCAGAACATCCTCACTCAAGCGAAAGTGGTCATGTCTTTCCCCGGGTATGAGATGACGTTCAATCAACCCCATTTGCGCGAGAAGTCGGACGGTAGTGCTGATTGACCCCTTACTGGCCATCAGGACTTCGGCCAGTTCAGCCGGCGACTGATAAGGCGGGTCAGAAATTAGAAGCCAGCCGAACATACGGCCAGCCATGCGAGGAAGACCGGTTTTTTCAAAGACGACACCCACTTCCTCTATGAAACTTCGTTCTTCGTCCCTTAATTTTATCATCATACCCGTCTCCCTATCAATTTTTATATATTATAATATTTATAATATGTTTTGTCAATACTAAACTTTACGAAATTTATGAATTTTATGAAAAATATTCAGGGATTATTACGGGAAAAACGCAAATATTACTGGTTGCCCAGTTCCTTAGCCCGCCGGTACGCCGCTTTTACCGCATCTTCGACGATTTTAGCAAAACCGCCCTCTTCGAAGACCTGTAAAGCGCTCTCCGTGGTGCCTCCCCGCGAGGTAACGTTCCGGCGTAGCTCGGCGGGTGACTTATCGGACTGCTGCATCAGGTGTGCCGAGCCCAGCATCATCTGTGATACCAGTTCCCCGGCTTCTTCCCGGGAGAGTCCTATTTTCACCGCCGCGTCAACCAGAGACTCGGCCAGCAGAAAGACATAGGCCGGTCCACTGGCGCTGACCGCCGTAACCATATCCAGGTACTTCTCATCGTCGAAGTATATTTCCCTGCCCATGCCGCCGAGGATAGCCCGCGCCTGTACCTTTTGCTCTTCGCTTACCTCGGCAGTAGCCGTCCAGGCGCTCATTCCGAAGCCGATCTGAGCCGGCGTATTGGGCATACAGCGCACGATACGACTGTGCCCCAGACCACGGGAAATGGTGCTGATTGTCACACCGGCGACTATTGACAGGACAAGCAGGGTCGATTCCAGGCAGCCTTTTAAATCAGCCATGACCTCGGGCAGGTTCTGCGGTTTCACCGCCAGCACAATGATATCCTTGCCTTTTACGGCTTCCCTACTATCTGCGGTTACTTCCACATCGTATCGCTCATTAAGATATTCACGACGTGACTCGCTGACATCGCTGATATAGATACCGTCGGGTGTCGACAGTTTCTGCCCGAGAACCGCCGCCAGCATCGCCTCCCCCATATTCCCCCCACCGATAAAAGCTATTTTCATCATTGCTTCACCACTATATTGACCAGTTTCCCGGGGACATAGATAATTTTGCCCACTTCCCTACCCTCCAGGTAAGGCTTTACCTTTTCCTGCTCCCCGGCTATTTCCCTGGCTTCTTCCTCAGTAATTGATACCGGCACCGTTACTTTCTCACGCAGCTTACCGTTCACCTGGACAACCAGAACAAACTCGTCACGCGTCACCAGCGCTTTATCCCATTCCGGCCAGGTCTGGTTATGAACACTATATTCACCGCCGCTCCTCTGCCATAGCTCCTCGGCCAAATGCGGTGCCGTCGGCGCCAGAAGCAGGAGCAGCGTCTTTATGGACGACTCCCAGGCTTCCCTGCCGGCGGTCCCCGACTCTTTAACCCTGTGGAGGTAGTTAGTGAATTCCATCAGCGCCGCCACCATGGTGTTGAAGTGGACTCTCTCAATATCCCCGGTTACTTTTTTAATAGTCTGGTGAGTCATGCGTACCAGTTCATCATCACCCTGATTGCCGGAAGAACCGTACTCGTCCAGCACCAGGCGCCATATCCGGTTCATCCACCGGCTCATGCCGCTGATACCGCTGTCGTCCCACTCGCCGCCCTGTTCCCACGGCCCGATGAACATCAGATAAGCCCGCATGGTATCCGCCCCCAGCTCAGTCACATATTCGTCGGGATTAACCACGTTGCCCCTCGATTTGCTCATCTTCTGGTGACCGGAGGCAATATGACCCTGATTGAACAGCCTGGTAAAAGGTTCGCCGAAATCAATCAGCCCCATATCACGAATCGCCTTCGTGAAGAAACGCACGTAAAGCAGGTGCATCACGGCGTGCTCGGCGCCGCCGGTATATAAGTCTACCGGCAGCCAGAACTTAACCTTTTCCGAATCGAAGGCCGCCGTTTCCAGCTGCGGGCTAACAAAGCGCAGAAAATACCACGAGGAGCAGACGAAGCTGTCCATGGTATCCGTCTCGCGTTTGGCCGGGCTTGAACACTTCGGGCAGGTGGTATTGACGAATTTCTCATTGTATTTCAGCGGCGACTCGCCAGTGGGTTTGAACTCGGCGTCCTCCGGCAGCAGGACGGGCAGGTCTTTCTCCGGCACGGGGACGATACCGCACTTATCGCAAAAAACTACGGGAATCGGGGCTCCCCAGTAACGCTGCCGCGATATAAGCCAGTCGCGGATTTTATAGCTGATACTCCTCTTTCCCCACCCCTGTTCTTCCAGGTATTCGGAGACCGACTCCATACCCTGCTGGCTGGGCAAACCATTAAACTGCCCGGAATTTACCATGGTTCCCGGCTCGGTATATGCCGCTTCAAGCTCTCCACCATCCCAATCCGGCGGCGCTATCACCACCGGAATCGACAGGTTATATTTCAGGGCAAAAGCAAAGTCGCGTTCATCGTGGGCGGGCACCGCCATGACGGCGCCGGTGCCGTAGCTCAACAACACATAGTCGGCAATCCAGATGGGCACCTTCGTCCCGTTGAGACGGTTGATGCAGTAAGCCCCCGTGAAAACGCCGTCCTTCTCTTTCTCCGTGGAAAGCCGCTCTATTTCGCTCTGGCGGCGTGATTTTACGATATAGTTCTGGACCTCGGCCCTCTTCTCCGGTGTGACCAGTTTTTCCACCAGCGGGTGCTCCGGCGCCAGAACCATGAAGGTCACGCCGAAGGTGGTATCGGGGCGGGTGGTAAACACTCGTATCTCCTTCTCGTCCACACCGGGGTGGTCAAGTCCGAAGGATATCTCTGTGCCCTGGCTCCTGCCTATCCAGTTACGCTGCATTATCTTGATAGGCTCCGGCCAGTCAATGCCGTCGAACTCCATTAACTCGTCGGCGTATTTCGTAATGCGGAAGAACCACTGCTCCAGGTCGCGCCTGATAACCGGGGTATCGCAGCGCTCGCATAAGTCCTCCCCTACTACCTGCTCGTTGGCCAGCACCGTCTGGCAGTTGGGGCACCAGTTAACCGGCGCCTTGGCGCGGTAAGCCAGCCCCTTTTCATAGAGTTTCAGGAAGAACCACTGCGTCCATTTATAATAGTCCGGCAGGCAGGTAATGATTTCCCGATTCCAATCATAAACGGCGCCAATACTCTTGAGCTGCTGCCGCATGTTATCAATGTTCTGCATCGTCCAGGTGAAGGGATGGACACCCTGCCTGATGGCGGCGTTCTCCGCCGGCAGCCCGAAGGCATCGAAGCCCATCGGGTGGAGCACGTTATAGCCGCGCATCCGCCTGTAGCGGGCATAAACGTCGGACGGCGCCATGGGATACCAGTGGCCTATGTGAAGGTCGCCGGAGGTATAGGGGAACATGGTAAGGGCATAATACTTGGGCCGAGGGTCGTCATCGTGAACCTCGTAGAGTTTATCCTCGGCCCACTTCTGCTGCCACTTCTTTTCTATTTCCTGAGAGTTATACTTGTCTGCCATGTCCGGTCTCCATCTAGAAATGCCGCACCCTTACAGGTGGTAAAGGTGACAGGCGCTTCGCAGTAATTGTAACAATTATAGCTACGTATGTAAATGGGGAAAACCCTTGCGCTATCCCCCCTTTTAACTTAGAATAGGATAGCCCGTGCCGAAGTGGCGGAACAGGTAGACGCGACAGTCTCAAAAACTGTTGAGGGGCAACCCTCGTGTCGGTTCGAGTCCGACCTTCGGCACCAGTTCAAAAAATTAATTCTCTCCAAACATTTCACATTTCCCGCAAGTATTATAGAATTACTAATATAGATGGATATTTTTGTTGTTGTCCTGCAATCGGTGCTGGTGCTCCTGGGCATAGGCCTCTTAGGGTTCTGGATAACCAGAAGGGGTATCTTACCCGAAAACGTACTGAGCCTGCTTAGCCGGCTGGCCATTGATATTGCCCTGCCCTGCATGGTATTTGCCAGCATCCTGGTGAATTTCTCGCCCGCCGAGTTCCCCGACTGGTGGCAGTTGCCCCTGTGGTGGTTTGCCTTTGCCGCCGTTTCTCTGGTCTTAACACTCATTACCATGTTTCTCTCACAAAAAGAAACACGCGGCGAGTTCGCCCTGAATATGTTCTTCCAGAACGGGCTGTTCATGCCTCTTATCATTATCAGCGGTATCTTCGGAACGGATTCGCCTCATATTCCACAGCTATACATTTTTATAATCTTCCACCCCATCATCTTCTTCAGCGCCTACCAGCTTTTTTTCAGGAATAAGAGCCAGACTAAAATCCAGTGGAGCCGTGTTCTTAATCCTATCCTCATCGCCACGGTGCTGGCAGTCATCGTCCAGCTCGTTAACGCCAGGGACTACCTGCCGGATTTCATACAATCCATCCTGCAAATTTTAGGAGGTATGGCATTACCGCTCATTATGATTATCCTGGGTGGAAGCCTCTATCTTGATATCAGGCAGAAGGGCAAATTCTATTATGGGGAGATTATAAAATTCGTCATTATTAAAAATATCGTCTTTCCCCTGGCCTTCTTGGGCCTGCTTATCTTTTTAAAGCCAGCCTACAGCCTGGCTCTGATATTCATCTTGCAGGCTGCCGTGCCCCCCATTACCGGCACGCCCATAGTCACCGAACGCGCCGGGGGCAATAAGTCGATATCCAATCAATTCGTCCTGTCCAGCTTTGTTTTTTCCGTAGTATCTATTCCGCTGGTATTCCTGTTATTCAGTCACTACTTCCCCATGCCCTGACTATGATAGCTCAGGCCACCTGAAATAATTGCTACAAGTATTATTAAATGATATAATCGGGCACAATAACGCCGCATTTCTGGAACGTTAAATAAAAGGAGGATAACTTACCGGATATGATTACCCTGGAATGTCCCAAGTGCGGAGCGGAGAGCAAGCTATCATTTGTGGAAAAAGACTACGTGGGCCCGCGCCGGTGCTGGAAATGCCACGAGTACTTTACCATAAAGATAGAAGACAACGTATTGAAGTCCTGTGAACCAATGACTGAGGAAGAATACCAGAAGCAGCAAGAGATTGAAGCCCTGAAAGCCAAATTTAAAAAATAGCGATTTTATAACAACCGTTAGTGATTACTTCTTGTTTTTGGAGTTCTGCTTTTTACCACGTTTGGCAAGCTCTTCCCGCTTCGCTTTAAGTTCAATAAGGCGAAAAACCGTTTTAGCTTTACCTGCAAGAACGAAATTTTCCATTTATTTTGCCTCCCACGCCGGATAATGCGTGTACGGGGAACCTTGATTTCATTTCAAAATCCTTCTGTCATCCTCATCAAGCTTAACAGCCGACTATAAATACAGATATAAAATCCATAAATCTTGGATAAATTTATCCTTAATATTTCATAAAGAATAATGAGGAAAAATAATGGATTTCTCCATAATGGCATTCTATTAGCCGTATCTCTGGAGGAAGCCCCCACTAAGTACTATTGACAAGAATGATAAATAATTATATAAATAGGCTACGATAGGTTAGGAAAACGGAGGTAAGTATTATGGCTAAAATACAGGCGATACAGCCGGGCTACTGTGTAGCAGTACACCTTATGCCGGAGACCGCACCGGAAAATTGCTACATAGGAATGGTCGATATTGTGGACGAACACGGTATTTTGATAAATTTGGTACACTGGGACGATAAACTCGACATGCTGGGAGGATACACCGAGAGCCTTTTCGTTCCCTGGAGTAATATAAATTCAATGCTTATCAGCACCGAGAGACAGCCTACAAGACGATTTATGACGGATAGAGCCCGCAAATGGAAGACGCAAATCGAGAATCTTCAAGGGACCGCATCCAAGAAAAAATAGCCCCGGAGAACAGGCACGAGA
>JAUWGD010000176.1 GCA_030606585.1 Dehalococcoidales bacterium
AACATAAAGCATTAAACTTTTTTACAGGGAAATCAACAGGGAGGGAAATTATGCCGTTAGTAACCATAAAAATACTCGAAGGCAGGACCACCGAGCAGAAGCGGAGCATGGCTAAGGACGTTACCGAGGCGATTGTCAAGAATATCGGCTGTCCGGATTCGGCGGTTCAAATAGAATTAGTGGACCTTAAACCGGAGAATATCGCCCAGGGCGGCAAATTATTCAGTGACGGCCGGTAACCGGGGGTTAGTTTGAAAGTTCTGGGTATTATGGGCAGCCCGAGGATTAAGGGCAATAGCGACCTGCTCCTCGACGAGGCCCTCAAGGGGGCGCAGAGCCAGGGGGCGGAGGTCGAAAAGATAGTCGTTGACAAGCTCAATATCGCTCCCTGCAAAGAATACTACGGGTGCCTGAAAGACGGCAACTGCGTTATCCGGGACGACATGGACGACCTGTACCTGAAGATACTGGAATCCGACGCTATAATAGTCGCCTCCCCCATATTTTTCTATACCGTCAGCGCCCAGCTCATGCTGCTGATAAGCCGCTGCCAGGCGCTCTGGGCGAGGAAATACGTCTTAAAGAGTATGGATATCCCTCTGAAAAAGGGGGTTTTTATAGCCGTGGGGGCTACCAAAGGCGAAAAACTGTTCGACGGGCCGAAACTGACGATGAAATACTTCTTCCAGGCGATTAACGCCGATTACTCGGAAGAGCTGTTAATAAGAGGCGTCGACAAGAGGGGGGAAATTCAAGACCACCCCACCGCCCTCGCCGACGCCTGCGTAATTGGCGAAAAACTTGTCACCGGTTAGTCTTCCTTAATATCGCCCCGGATACTGATGGTGACGTCCTTGAAAGGAACGACGTTCCCGCTGGCCAGTATAGCCTGCTTGGCCATGTGAACCAGACCGGAGCAGCAGGGGACTTCCATGTGCAGCACCGTCAGGCTCTTTATTCCGGACTGCTTTAAAACTTCGTTAAGTTTCTCCTGGTGCGCCTGAAAGTCGTCCAGCTTGGGACAGGCCACCAGCAAAGCCGCGTTATCCCCGAGGAAGTCCCGGTGAAAACCGGCATAGGCAAAAGGCACGCAGTCCGCCGCCAGCACCAGGTCCGCCCCCTTCAAAAAGGGCGCCGTCGGCGGGACGAGTGTCAGCTGCACCGGCCAGTGACCGAGTCGTGACCTGGTTCCCGCCGCGGTAATAAGCGCCGCCGGAGCTTCCTCCACCCCGTCCTGCTTCTCGAATTGGGTAACCGTCGCGGAGGAACACCCGCAGGGCAGTTTATCCTCAACTTCTTCTGCATTTAAATGCTGCTCCACCGCCGACTCGTCGAAATCCTCAGCCTCACGCTCCTCGACGCTGATAGCACCCTGCGGGCAGTCCAGGCAGTTGCCGAGGCCATCGCAGTATTTCTCGCTGACCAGCTTCGCCTTACCGTCGATAATCTCCAGCGCGCCTTCGGCGCATGAAATGATACAGTCGCCGCATCCGTTACACTTATCCTCGTCTATTTTTACTATCTTTCTAACTGTCCTGGTTACCACTCCGAACCTCCAATAATCACGCTAGTCCTTACCCGTCAGCGCTTTCCAACGCTCTTCTCCGAGGCACTGTTTCGCCGAGGGGCACCACTCGATACAGGAAGGCGTCTGCTCTTTATAGACGTAATTGCCGCACTTTTTACACTTAATCCTGAGTTCGTCGGAGAACATCTCGACTTCATTACCGCAATTCGGGCATTTATACATGGCCGCCCGCAGGTTCCTGATATCCTGTCCGGGGCACTTGGCTTCCATATCTGCCACCTCCTTGAAAAGCGGGCTGGTTTTGCCTATAACAGTATATTACACGACCACGCATATTGCTCACTATGACTTAAGTCACAACTGATTCTGATTCTAAATCTTTATAGGGTCTTCCCATGCATCTTACATTGTTTTACTGTTTAACCTCACCCCCTTAATCCCCCTCTCCAACCTGCTTCCAAGTGCAAGAGGTTGCCTTTATCTGGTCGGAAAGGGGGAGAGAAATTGAGAGGGGGGCGGAACCCCCCTCTCTCCATATACTCCCCTCTCCAGCCAATTTACACTCTGGTTCAACTATACTTCAGGCTGGAGAGGGGTCAGGGGTGAGGTATAGAAAGGCTACAAACAGTTAGAGTTGATCCAGACCGTTTAACGGTTTGACTTATCACGGCGCAAAGTGCTATATAGAAATGGCGCCATCTAAAATCGTTCTCTACCCTGTAAAAATACTCGCCGGGAGGATATTTTATGAAAATCACCAGCATAGAATGCATACCCGTCTCAATACGCTTCGCCAAGCCGATGAAGATGGGAGGTGGTACCGCCGATTGCGCCGATGCCGTGGTCGTTAAAATACGTACCGATGAGGGTATCACCGGCATATCCGAGACCGGCGACACCTCTCCCTGGTACATGGGCGAGAGCCAGGACTCCATCATGCACAATATCAACAACGTTTTCGGGCCCCAGATTCTCCTCGGCGAGGACCCCTTCAACATCGAAAAAATCGTAGCGCGGATGGACAAGGCGGCCAAGCTCAATAATCAGTCGAAGGCGGTCATCGATTACGCCCTGCACGACATCATGGGTAAAGCGCTGGGCGTGCCCGTCTACAAACTCCTCGGCGGGCTTTCCAACGAGAAAATAGCGCTGGCTTTCGTAATGTCCTCCGGCACGGCCGAGGAAGTAGGGGCGGAAGGGAAAATGCTGGTAAAAGCAGGATTCAAAGGCCTGAAGCTGAAAGTCGGCGCCCGGACACCCGATGAGGACATAGAGATGGTCGGCGCGTTAAGGGAAGCGGTGGGCGGCAACATCAAGATAATGATTGACGCCAACGGCGGCTGGCTGTATCACCAGGCGCTTTACGTCCTGCAGAGAGTGGCGAAGTACGATATTTACGTGGCGGAACAACCCGTGCCCCGGTGGGATATCGACGGGCTGGCGCGGCTCCGCAGGAAGGTGGACATGCCGATATTCCCCGACGAAGCGGCCGCCGAGTTAAACGACCTTATCAAAATAATCGAGCGGGAAGCCGCGGACGGCTTTTTCCTCAAGGTGCCCAAGGCCGGTGGCATACTGAAGTCGCGCAAGTGGGTATCCATAGCACAGGCAGCCAACCTGCCGGTGATGTGCGGCTGCATGATTAACTCCGGCCTGGGCTGCGCCGTCGAGGCGCACTTCCTCGCCGCCAACGATTGGACGGGTAAAATCGAGCAGGAAGCCATCGGCCCGCTGAATCTCTATAACATACACGATACGGTCAGCACCCCGCTGAAGAACGACCTCGCCGTCAAAGTCCCCAGGTACGAAAAAGGCTTCCTCTACCCGCCCGAGGGGCCCGGCTTAGGGGTCGAACTTAACGAGGCCGCGGTT
>JAUWGD010000160.1 GCA_030606585.1 Dehalococcoidales bacterium
CGTCCCGCCGCCATCGAGCAGCTGGTGACTCTGGGCAAGCAACTCGATGTGCCTGTGCACAGCGAAGACCCCAAAACGTCCAGTAAGGATATCTGCGCCCACGCCATGTCGCAGGCTAAGAAGCTGGCGGCCACCTGTGTAATCGTCGATACGGCGGGCCGACTGCACATCGACGACGAAATGATGGCGGAACTGGAGCAGGTCAAAAAGGTGTTGAAACCCGATGAAGTGTTGCTCGTCGTGGACGCTATGACCGGGCAGGACGCCGTACGGGTGGCGGAGGAGTTTCACAAGCGAGTGGACGTGACGGGGCTTGTCCTGACCAAGATGGACGGCGACGCGCGGGGTGGGGCGGCTTTATCCATCCGGTGGGTGAGCGGGGTGCCGATAAAGTTCATCGGCATCGGGGAAAAGACGGACGCCTTCGAGCCTTATTATCCCGACCGCCTGGCGTCCCGGATACTGGGCATGGGCGATGTCCTGACATTCATCGAGAAGGCGGAAAAGACCCTCGACGAAAAGAAGGCACAGGAGCTGCAGAGGAAGGTCAAAAATGCCAGTTTCAACCTGGAGGACTTCCTGGAGCAGCTTAAAGCCATTAAGAGCATGGGGCCGATAGCCCAGCTGGCCGATATGCTGCCGGGAATGTCCAAGATAGCCAGTAACCTGCCCGACGGCGCCCAGGAAGCGCAGCTTCAAAAGGTGGAGGCTATCATACTCTCGATGACTCCCCAGGAAAGGCAGAATCCCGGAATTATCGGGGGGAGCCGGCGGCGGCGTATAGCCAACGGCAGCGGCACCAGGACCAGCGACGTCAACCAGCTTCTCGGCCAGTTCCAGCAGATGCAGAAGTTCATGAAAATGGGAGCCAAGGGCAAACTCCCGAAGAATATCATGGCGATGTTTAAATAATCTGAGTTATCTGTTCACATCCTAACCACCCTCGCACCGTCCACTGCTTTTACCGTAGTCTTACTACGCTATATTTCCAGTGTCAGCCCGGCGCCGCAGGCCGCGTACTGCTGCGGAAACATGGCCTTGATTTCAGACTTGTACTGCGTGCAGTGACATGGGCATATAAGCGAAAGGCCGTTCAGCAGGTCGAAGTTGCGGAAGCCGTGAAGCCCGCCGATTATGCCGTACACCTTACCGTAGCGTGAGGCGACGTCCATAATTTCCCCGACCCCCGGATGTGAGCAGCCGGTAACCACGACAATACCCCTATCGGTCTCAATTACAAGTGATTGCTCGATTCCCTTCAATTCACCGGTGGATATAACGTCCTCCGATATGTAAGTGGGTAGGCTAACCGGAATTACCTCTCTTCCTGCTATACTACCTGAAATTGAAGCCGGTAAATATAGCTTGGCGTGCCTGTTCAATTCGAGGACATCTGAAAGACCGCCGGTGTGGTCGCTATGTGCATGAGATATAACGATTATCCCTATTTGCCCCGGGTCGATACCGAGTTGTTCCATGTTATCGAGCAAAGAAGCGCCGTCATTACCCGTGTCAAAGAGAATAAGCGGCGCATCTCGAACCTCTATCAGGGCGGAAAATCCCCAGCCTGTCTTTAGTCCGGCCTTAGCCGAATCATTATCGTAAATAATGATGATTCTCATCTTTTTAAGGGGGGGCACAGAGGGTGTTCAGAGAAAATCTACTCTAAATAGTCCTTGAGCTTGCGGCTGCGGCTCGGATGTCGGAGTTTTCTTAAAGCCTTAGCCTCAATCTGGCGGATTCTTTCCCTGGTTACGTTAAACTCCACGCCTACTTCTTCCAGCGTACGACTGCGCCCGTCTTCCAGTCCGAACCTCAGCTGGAGGACGCGCTGCTCGCGGGGAGTCAGCGTACCCAGGACATCCTCGATTTGCTCCTTGAGGAGCTGCTTGGAGGCGATATCCACCGGCGGCAGGGCATTCCTGTCCTCGATGGAGTTGCCCAGCGGGCTGTCTTCTTCTTCGCCGATGGGCGATTCTAAAGATATGGGTAGCTGTGATACCTTGACGATTTCCCTGACCTTCTCTGAGGATACTTCCATCTCCTTGGCAATCTCCCGCGAGGTGGGTTCCCGTCCGTACTCCTGGGCGAGGCGTCGGCTGATTCTGAGCAGTCGATTGATGGTCTCCACCATGTGAACCGGGATGCGGATAGTACGGGCCTGGTCGGCGATGGCACGGGTCAACGCCTGGCGAATCCACCAGGTGGCGTAGGTGCTGAATTTATAGCCTTTGCGGTAGTCGAACTTCTCTACGGCCCTCATCAGCCCGATATTGCCTTCCTGGATGAGGTCGAGCAGGGACATACCCCGACCGATGTGTTTCTTGGCGACGCTGACTACCAGGCGCAGGTTGGCCTCGATGAGATGCCTTTCCGCTTTTTTCCCGTTGCGAGTTATTTCGGCCAGATGCAGCAGGAATTGCCTTTCTCTGGCCTGGACGATATAAATAAATGATGGGTCGGAAACCAGCCTGTCAACGTCAGAGAACTTGATATTCTTGCCGATAGCTTCACGGACAGCCTGGGGAACCAGCCGACTTCCCAGTGACAGGTGAATCAGCATTTCCTCCGTTTCCGTGGCGGCGTTATCGAGCTTTGTGGAAATATCATGAATAATCTGCGGGTCTATGGCATTGTCGATAGTCTCCTGAAGTTTGTCGTTATAAATGCTTTGAATTAAATTGTGTGTCTGCGGCAGCCCGAGTTGTTCCTGGAGGAGGTGAACAAGCCGGGCGGACTGCCCCAGATTCTGGAGCATAGCCAGTATAATATCGGTAGTGCCAGGTTGCCGACCGTGTTTCTGGGAGTAATCCTGTTTGATGTCGTTAATGAGTTTGCCCTCTTCCATCTGCTTGGCCAGCGTCTTTTCGTCGCTGGCGGTCAGGAGATGTACCCGTCCGATTTCATGGAGGTAGATACGTACGGGGTCGTCGGTGATATCCTGCTCCGTAGCGTCTTCCGCGGAGAGGTCCAGTTCCGCTTCCAGCGAGGAGTCGTCGCTATCTTCATCTATATCTTTGGTCTTGGACCATATTTCGCCGGTTGCAGAAGAATCATCGTCTTCCATATCCTTATTTGATTCAGTCGCCTTGTTATACAGCGAGTCCGATATAGCCCCGGTATTTAATATTTCATGAGGAGGCATATTCTCAAAATTTTCACGGTTATGCAGCGAATCCAGGTCATCCTTATCTTTTTCCATAGTTATCTCCTTGCACCTGTTCGTTTCTTGCCCCTGCGGGCTTCCAGCTCCTTCAGCTGTGCGCTGATCTGTAAATCTTCTTCAAGTCGGGCGGGGTCAGTATCGGCTTCACCCGATTCCGCTTTTCTGGCAGCCATGTTTTTAAGGTATCTTTCCTTGAGCCGCATGATACCATCGGCAAGCTTCTGCTCGACATTATTTCTGGTTTCCGGTAATTCCCTGTTTATTATAACATCAAGGCGCTCGTGAAGGGTGGGGTCGAGCTTTTCTTTCAACGAGGGCACGTCTGCTACCTCCTGCCAGGCGTTGAATATCTCCCGGTTTTCACTGCTTTCAAAATATTCGGGAGAGAGGTCTTCCATTTCATTCTTAAGCCCGGGGTGTTGCAGAAGAATAGCCAGCAGGTAATCCTCGCGCGAGGTTGACACCAGCGGGCGCACGGCTGGCGGGGTTGATGCCGGTTTCGCCGCGGGTGTCCGGCGTCTCACCGCAGAAGGTTTCATCCGGTTCAGGGCTGCCTCAAGGGTAGGCAGCCCCACCTTTACCAGTCCGGCCAGCTTCTGTAAATA
>JAUWGD010000174.1 GCA_030606585.1 Dehalococcoidales bacterium
GGAAGAGCTGCTGCAGTATTACGAACGGAAATGGCTGTCCCAGGGCTATGAATCGCCCGAGGAAGAAGCCGGGTACAAGGACTACGGCAGAGAAATACTGACCAAATTCTGGAAAATCCACAGTCCCGATTTCCAGATGCCGGTAGCCCTGGAGCGCAGTTTCTACCTGGATATCGAAGGCATCAAGCTGAGGGGCTTTATCGACCGGGTGGACAAGCTGGACAGCGGCGGCCTGTCAGTCATCGACTACAAGACAAACAAGGAACTGTTTACCGCCGATTACCTGGCCGATGACCTCCAGCTGACGATATACCAGATGGCCGCCGAGCAAACCTGGCAGCTCCCCGTTGAAAAGCTCACCCTCTATCACCTCAGGTCGAACACCCCCTGCAGCTGCCCCCCGAGGAACGAGGCGCAGATTGACCAGGCCCGACGGCTGGTGCTGGAGGTGGCGGAGAATATCACACAGGAGAAATTCCCGGCGACCGAAAACCAGTTCTGTCCCTGTGATTTCCCCGAGCATTGCCCTTACTACCGCCACCAGTACCTGACTGTCGCGTCAGAGCCGACGAAACAGGAGCTTCTGCCCGGCATCGCCGCCATCGATGCCGTCGAGCGTTATGCCGACCTTCAAGCCCAGATTAAAGAACTGCAAACGCAACTTGAAGAAGCGAAACAGACGATTATCGAATACTGCCAGGCCGAGGACCTCAACCGGGTTTTCAGCGGCGAGCACGAAATTACCTATAAACTCATGGAGAGAACGGGATTCAACGAGGAAGAGGTCAAAGCCATACTGGAACCGGAAGGGCTGTGGGAAAAGGTGCTGGGACTCGACCAGTCGCGCCTCAAACAGCTTCTCGCCGATAAGGCCACGGCCGAAGATATTAAAAAACGGCTGGAAGTCCTGAAGCGCGTCACGTCTGCCTACCCCCAGCTGTGGTTGAAGAAAAGCACACAGGAAGAAGAATAGAAAACTGAACCGAGGAGCCAACCATGTCAAGGCTATTACTGGTAAGACACGGCAGGACCAAGCTGCACCAGGCCGACAGGTTCTGGGGAAGTACCGATATTGCCCTGAGTGATATCGGTATAAGGCAGGCGGAACGGCTGCGCGACCGCCTGGCTAAAGAAAATATAAGCGCCGTTTACACCAGCACGCTCAGTCGCGCCCGCGTTACCGCGGATATCATCGCCTCCCGGCGTAAGGCCAATATCACCACCTGCGAAGAATTAAACGAGTGTAATTTCGGCTATATTGAAGGGCTGACATTCGATGAGATACAGCGGCTGCACCCGGAACTGGCCGAAGAACTGCTAAGATGGAAAGCGGTTTCGTTTCCCGGTGGAGAAAGCTTCGGGGACCTGGATAATCGCGTACGCAACTTCTTAGACCGACTGGACACACACAAGGAGAAAGAGACGGTGCTCATCGTGGCTCACGGCGGCCCGCTACGACTGATTATCTGCAACCTGCTGGGACTGGGGCTGGAGCACTGGCTCCAGCTGCGGGTCGAACACGCTTCACTCAGTATCGTGGAAACCTACCCCCAGGGTGCCATTTTAACCCTGCTGAACGAAACTTCCCATCTTAAAACTTAGGAGGTAACATGGACCGGGTTTTCGCTTCGTGGAGCGGCGGCAAGGATTGCTGTCTCGCCCTGCACCGGGCGGTAGCCGGCGGGCTGGATGTCCGCTACCTGGCCAATACGGTCAGCGGGGACGGAGAGCGCTCGCGCAGTCACGGCATATCCGCCTCGGTCATCAGGAGACAGTCCGAGGCGCTCGGTATCCCCATCATGCAGCAGCGTACCGAAGGAGATAACTACGAAGCCCAGTTTATCACAATGCTTAAAGTCTTCAGAAAAGAAGGCATCGAAGGCGGTGTTTTCGGCGATATCGACTTTAATCCCCACCGGGAGTGGATTGAAAAGGTCTGTAAGGAAGCCGGCATGACCCCTCACCTGCCTTTATGGGGTGACGACCAGAAGAAGCTCATGGAGGAGTTCATCGACGCCGGTTTTGTCGCCGTGGTCATCGCCGCCAAAGCCGAATTCTTCGGAGAGGAAGTGCTCGGACAGACGATAGACAGGAATTTTATAAAGCAGTTAGAAGAACTAGGTAAAACCAAAGATATCACGCCCTGCGGTGAAGCCGGGGAATACCATACGCTGGTTATCGACGGCCCTTTGTTTAAGAAACGGCTGGAAATCACACAAAGCCGGAAGGTAGAGAGAGAAGGCATCCGGTTCCTCGATATTTTAAGCCTGGAATTGCAGTCCATTACCCGGAGTACAGAATGACGAAAATAATCGCTAAAGTGATATCGCAGAAAGGCATTTGTGACGCCGGCCACAAGGTCGGGGACGAGTTCGTAATCGGCCAGACAACGCCCCCGGGTATGTGCTCCTGGGCGTTCTATACATTATTTCCCTTCGCCGAGCCGCTGGAATTCGGCGCTTCCTTCCCATGGGAAAAAGATAAGAATAAGGCCCGCATGGCCTGCCCCGACCCGGATAATCCGGTTGTCTTTGAATTAAGACGAGTGGAATGACAGGTTACTACCCTCGTAGCCTTAGCACTAGAGCAGTAACAACTCTTTTATATTCCAGCCAACCACCGCGGCTATAAGCACAATAGCCGGTATCAGTAATTTCCCGGGTACGAAAAGTATAATGAGCAACGGGATACCGAACTTCAATATCGCCAGATGGTAAGTGGAATTCAATGTAGCTTTTATAATTGGATTGAGCTCCGGAAAACCGAGGTGTGCCGCCAGAAGCGTTAACCCCAGGTCAAGCATTTGCAGAGACAGGTAAGTAACTCTCAGCGCAATGTCACAGGAATCACGGCGGTTTATCTTCCACGCAGAGTAGCCGGGGGGTCTTAAAATATACTGACTAATTGCCATCTCTATAACTACCACCAAGCCTGCCATGCTTCTAGATATAGCGGTATATAACATCTTCAGCTTACCCCGTAAAAAAACAACATCGTGTAAACTCAACCGGTGAAAATATGAATATTACGTAAAATTTCTCGTGTCACTAATCGGCTATTCTCCTCACCTCACACCCCCTCTATGATATCTATTCCCACCCTGCCACCCTCGCATCATCAATGGCTTACCCCTCAGAATTTCACTCTTTTCCCCTCTCACCCCCTGTGCTATACTTGAGGAAAGAAATTAAAGTCGAGGGTACAGCGTGACCAGCCCTGACGAAGTAAAAGTAAAAATCGAAAAGCTCCGTGCCAAAATCAACCACCACAACTACCGCTATTACGTGCTGGACAGCCCGGAAATCAGCGACGCCGAATACGACGACCTGATGCGGGAACTGAAACAGCTTGAGGAGCAGAATCCACAGTTCCTGACCCCGGACTCTCCCACCCAGCGCGTCGGTGCTGCTCCGGTCGAGGCCT
>JAUWGD010000060.1 GCA_030606585.1 Dehalococcoidales bacterium
GAGCTTGCTGAAAGACAGCGCTTTCAATCCCAGGGCTTTTTCCCCGAGGAGATGGGCGGCAATCATGGAATCGAACGAGAGGCCATCGACATTTATACCGCACTCAGCCAGCATATTCATGTCATACTTGCCGTTGTGGGCGAGTTTGGATATGCCGGGGTCTTCAAAAAGAGGCTTGAGTCGATTGATGACCTGTTCTAAAGGCAGCTGCGTTACTTCGTCCAGCAGAACATGGCCGACCGGTATGTAATACGCACTGCCCGACTCAACGGCCAGGGATATGCCGACAAGCTGCGCCGTCATCGGGTTGAGGCCGGTGGTCTCGGTATCGAAGGCGAAGGTTTTGGATAATGAGAGTTTATTGATTAACTCGTCGAGGTCCCGGGTGGCGGCAACGACATGGTAATCACCCTGCGCTGGACTTACTTCGACATCAACCGAGGGTGATTCACCTTCCGCACCGGGGAGCTTGGGGAGGAGGCTGTAGAATTCAAGCTCGCGGAAGAAATCGGCGACCTGCTGCCGGTCATAGCGGCCAACGCTGCAATCGTCGAGGTTTAAGGTGACCGGCGTTTGCGTGACGATAGTCGCCAGCTCTTTGCTCTGTCGGGCTATATCTTCGTTATTGCGTAATAGTTCCTGGGTTTTTGGCGGCGTGACGTCGTCGAGGTGTTTATAAATATCTTCCAGGGCGCCGAACTGCTGAATGAGCTTTACGGCGGTCTTTTCGCCGATGCCGGGGACGCCGGGGATATTATCGGAGGAGTCTCCCATCAAAGCCTTGAGGTCGATGATATGTTCCGGGCCGACGCCGTATTTTTCTTTGACGGCCTCCGCGTCGAAAAGCCTGGTATCGCTGAAAGACCGGCCGGCTCTGGGATAGAGGACTTTGACATGGGGAGAGACCAGCTGCATGGTATCGGCGTCGCCGGTGACGATAACGGTGTCAATCCCCTGCTCGTCGGCCTGCTGGCTTAACGTGCCGATGACATCGTCGGCTTCGTACTTATCGATTTCAAAGAGGGGGATATGAAAGGCGTTTACGAGGTCCTTGACCCTGCCCAGCTGTCCGGCGAGTTCGTCCGGCATGGGCGGCCGCTGGGCTTTATAGTCGTCGAAAAGCTCGTGGCGGAAGGTGGGGCCTTTCTTATCGAAAGCGATGGCGTAGTGGGTGGGCTTAAGCTCGCCGAGCACCTTGAGGAGCATCATGGCGAAGCCGTAAACGGCGCTGACGACCTCGCCGGTTTTGGAGACGGTGAGCGGCTTTTCCTGCCGGTACCGGGTGGCGCCGAAGGCGTGGTAGGCGCGGTGCACGACGGCATTACCGTCGAAGAGCACTAAACGAGGCTTTTCCATGCCCTAATTATAACAGAGTGGGGAAATAAAGGGGAAAGGGGGAGGTGAAGTGAAGGGTGGTAAATTTAGAGTGGGGCTTGACATAGTGATTAGTCCTATGCATAATCAACGCAGAAATATTGTTCTGATTTAATTTTTAGTATGATTATTAAGACTAAAGGAGACATGGCAAAATATCTCGCTGATGCCATGTTTTCATCTTATGACCGATATAGGTCTGATCAGAAGCTGGAGCAAGATACTGGTTTACTAAAATCGTATTTTATTGAAGCGCATATTAATACAAATAATGGCGAGACGAATCACGATTCAATATTGGATTTACTATGCCAAATTTCACAATATATCCGAATCAGGGTTGATGAATCCGAAGATGAATCATTGTTCAATATCACACATGGGAAAGATACATATTATATAGATACTTCTGACATCAGATTCTGGATAATACATACGCTAGCTTTATCAACAAGAGCTGATAAGCTTAAAAATGAATTAATCAAAGCAACACCATCTTTGGATAATGCGTGGTTACCAGCTCAATTTCTTGAAAAAATTACTACTTTCGGGCATTTCAAAGGATTTGGCGCACTTCACGATGAAACCCCTTTAATTGATAAGAATACAGAAGCGGAAGTAGAAAGTATGCATCTGCGGCTATGGGGTGGAAGTGCCGCCACTGTACTCGAATCATTACATAGTTCAAAAGCATTAATGCACTCACTTGCTTTATCAAGTGTAAGATTAAAGTATTGGCTGCCAGGGTATGATGATGAAGCAGTAACTGATAACTTTACATTTGACGGAAAAGTAACGGCATTAGGAAAATCATTTATCAGCCATACAAATCTAATATCAAAGGTTTATTCTGAATACTCAAGAGATATTAGGAATATTGAAGAGGACCTATCAATTAGGTTTGTTTCTAAACAAGGAGTTCATAGTTTAGAAGGGCATCCTATCATAATATCACTAACAAGGAAGTTGGTAGATTTACCTAAATTCATTTCACGGGTATTTTCTTCTGCGTTACCTTTCAGATTATGGGGGTTACCAGAAATAATAGGAGATGATTTTGCTAGAGTCTATGCTGTAGACCTTCATATTGGTCATAAGCTGTTATTCGAAATTTCTACAGATTTCATAAGGATTTATTTGCCAGCAGGAACATGTGGTAATACCGTTGCTCGTTTTTACACTAACATTCAACAATATTTTGACTCAATGGCGTCAATTTCTGGAGGAAGAAGTGAGCGACTCTTCCAAGAATCTTAAATTAATCAATGCCATAATAGCTATGTGCCGGATAGACAATCAATGGCCGCATTATTTCTATGACATGGGATATGGAGTGAAATGGATTGAATATCCATTCACATGCCATACTGGAGAAACAGTTGTGCCTGATCTTGTGATAACTTCAGATATACAAAATAACTGTATTCTATTTGAAAGTAAAAGTGGCAATAATATTGAAAACGAACAAGCCAAAAGGTACATGAAAGTAAAGCCAGAAGATGTAGTTTCTAAACTTCATGTTGATACTAAAGGCGGGAAGAAACCAAGTAATGACGTTACGTATTTATGTTTTTCCGAATCAACTATGCACATTTGTCAGCAACTCAATAATTTAAAAGCAAAGTTCCCCGTTTTAGAAGCGTCTAATGATTTAATCAGACTAATAAAAAATAGGTTTTCAGTTGACAAACTAAACCAAGACTTATTAAAAGGTATAACTATTGACCTTAGTAAAACACCGATGGGATATTTCCCTTTTGATGAAGTTTCTACGAATTCAGAAGTAGCACCATATGTCGTTAGAACACTGATCGCATTCGCTAGACAGAATAAACCACAATTTACAAGTGATGAAATAACAAGGGATATTATAGGTAGCTTGTGGGAACATTTTGGCGACCTAAAGAAAAAGAATCTTACGAATAAAGTGAGTTCAGTATTAGGAAAAGCAAAAGTAAAGGAGTTACAAGGCTTTTTAAAGAAATCAGAAGGTTATTGGACACTTTCTTATGACTTCCCAGAATCAAAGGTATTTCCCACTCGCCGACTAAAAGCAATATCTAAAAGATGCACACTGTTTGTCAAGAGGCTAAGAACTGAGGAACGAGCTGGCGGTTATCAGTTACCACTCATCACAGACCTATGATTGAGTTAAGGGGACTCTAAAGGTTCGGGGGGATCTAGCATTTCGGGTTCATTCTGGGCGCGGTACTGGTCGCGCACATACTTAAAAACCTCCACCAGCAGTGCCGTCAGCGGCCCGATTAAAATTATCCCCCAGAAACCGGCCACGTAAGCCCCGAAGACGAGCAGGACTATCATCACGGCGGGGTGGATGCGCAGGTAAGCGCTCTGGATTTTAGGCACCATTAAATTATTCTCCACCAGCTGAATACCCAGATAGAGGACAATCACCCATATCACCTTGTCCGGAGCCATCGCCAGGGCGACGACGACCGCCACCGCGCCGGCAATCCACGGCCCAAGGGTGGGGATAAGCTCGCACACACCCGCCATAAGCGCCAGCGCCAGCGGGAAGGGTACATCGAGCAGTAATAACCCCACGAAAGAGAAATACCCGACGATAAGTCCCAGCATCAACTGCGCCCTGATATACCGTCCCAGCACCCTCTCGATAATAGTGACCACGTTCCTGCCATGCCAGGATACACTTGCAGGCAAGCCCGAGGATAAACCCTTCTTCAACTTTTCCGAGTCCTTCAATATATAGAAAAGGAAAAAAGGCAATACCGCAAAGCCGAGAATCAGATTGAAGGTGCCGGGAATAGACGAAACCGTCCCCAACAACGTATCGCGAACCCACTTGCCTAAAGAGACACCCCCCTCAATAAGCTCCTGCGTCAATCCCTGCTGCATTTCCACGGGCAAACCAGCGATAACTCCTTCAATCCACTGCTGCACCCGGAGAACACTCTGGCCGAGGAAGTAAGGGGCGCTTTCTACCAGCTTTACCGAGGCATCGATGACAGCCGTAACAACGACATAGGCAAAACCAGCGATAAGGGCGATAAGCAGTATAAAAATAACTACGACGGAAAAGACCCGTTTGACACCCGGCCATTTATGACGGGGAGGCAGCTTCCTTTCCAGCCAGTTAACCAGCGGCAGCATGAGGTAGGCAAGAATCAGACCGATGGCAAAAGGAAGTACAAAGGTTCTAAACAGGTAAAGAACCCAGATAAATATAATGATACCCAGTACCAGAGCTACCAGGCGCCAGTGCTTAATTAATACGTTCGTCAATATTTAAGGTACTCAACCAATAAACTATCTTCGGTAAATAAAGAAATCCAGCCGATTTAGCCTTAATCTTCCTTATGCTCGAATTTATCTTTTACTCTCTTTCCAGCCTCCAGGGCCGCTTCCTTAGCTTTAACCGTCACTTCGTCGGCTTTTTCTTTGATTTCGTCGGCTTTTTCCCGCAACATCGCGCGGGTCTCTTTGCCGGTTTTAGGAGCGTAGAGGAAACCGACAGCCACACCGGCAATTGCGCCAATGAGAAAACCTATGGCAAAGCTGCTTCCAGAATCTTTATCACTCATTCTAATCTTCCTCCTTCTTTTTGGTAAATCTACCGAACATACCGGCTGCCTGCCGGATACCCTGAACGAAAGCGGCCACCTGGGACAGAGGCTTAACCACTTCCTCTTCCACACAGGAAGAGATATTCTCCACGGTCTTTGTAGTTGTCTTAACGGACTTGATTATAGGTTGAATTTTTACATAAAGGATTAAAGCCAGCACCGCCAGGATGATAACGGCTATCGCCGCACCAAGACCGAAAATGCAAATTACCAGGTCACGGAACCATACAATATCCACGCTCACTCACCCCCGTTTCTAAGAATTACTATATAAGTATTGTAAACCCCATAGCCGACTCTGTAAAGAGAGCCAGGCTAAAAATTAGAAATCGCTTGAAGGAATGACCTCAACAGGCTTTAAAAAAGAAGTATCGTTATGGCCGGTAAGCACTACCCTGCCGTCACCGCAACTGAAGCGTGAAATTCCGCATGTATCCAGCCTTACATTCCAGAAGTGCGCATTACCCAGTCCCAGTAGACTACAGATAAGCACCTTATTCACGACACGATGCGAAACGAAGACAATTTTACCCTCCCCGCACCTCATCACCGCGTCCTCCACGAAAGGCATAACCCGGTTCCTGACATCTTCCAGGCTTTCACCGCCGGGAATTCTCACCTGTTCGGGAGTGTCCTGCCAGTCCCGGTAAAGCTCCGGGTACTTTTCCTTTATCTCCTTTAAAGGCAGTCCCTGCCACTCACCATAATCGAAATCGATAAGGTTCCGGATGGTGTTCACGTCAAGCGCGTGGGGGCGGGCGATGGCTTCGGCGGTCTTCACGGCTCTTTTTAAGGGACTGGAGTAGATAATATCAATTTTCTCATTGCCGAGGTATGCTCCCAGCAGTTCCGCCTGCCGCAGCCCGGTCTCGTTCAACTCCACGTCAGTCAGACCCCGAAAAATTTCACCGGCGTTCAAATCGGTCTCGCCGTGCCTTGCTAAAATGATTTCTACCATGCCAACCTCAGAGAGACTCTCGCTACTTCTTCTCTTTCTCTTCTACCTTCTCTACCTCGATGGTGCACTCGGTGACCAGTGCCGCAAAAGCGCCGATGGCCGCCAGGAGCGGGGCTATCAGAATGCCCGCCACCACCACCGGCGCGCCTACGGCAAGGGGGATTTCTATAATGGTTTTTCCCTCATGTATCAGGCGTACCCTCCTAATATTACCTTCGCGTATCAGCTGCTTTACCTTGTCTAAAACCTGGTTGCCTGATACCGTAAATCTCTCTGTCTCTGCCATAATGACCCTCCTGACAACTGAATATTAGTTAAGTGTTCGGCTAAGTGTCAAGTTAAATACTATTGAAGAAATCCGATTTCGTGATATACTGGTGGCATACAGGAGGTTAAACTGAACAGCAAAGATTTCCTTTCCATTTCCGACCTCACTGCAGAGGATATACGACGGCTCATATCCAGTGCCACGGATATGAAATCCATGGGCTGGGGCACCATTCTGAGTGAAAAGGTCTTAGCCCTCCTCTTTGAAAAACCCTCGCTGCGGCATCGGGCCAGCTTTGAGGTCGCCATGCGACAGCTCGGCGGACACTGTATTTACCTTTCACCGTCAGAAGTGGGCCTGGGTCAGCGCGAGTCGGTTGCCGACGTTGCCCGCGTACTGAGCGGTTATACCGATTGTATTGCAGCCCGTACCTTCTCTCAACAAACGCTGGAGCTTTTCGCCAGCTATTCACGCGTGCCGGTGATAAATTCTCTTACCGACCTGGAGCACCCCTGCCAGGCCCTGGCTGACCTTTTCACTATCTATGAGAAGAAAGGGGAGCTTGAAGGTTTAACACTGGCGTTTATCGGCGACGGTAATAATGTCGCCAATAGCCTGCTTCTAGCCGCGGCGCTCACCGGTATGAACTTCCGTATTGCTTCACCGGCCGACTATAAAATAAACGAGCAGATACTGAACACAGCGCGGCAATACGCCGCTGAAAGCGGTACACTGATATTCTGCACGGAAGAACCGCGCCAGGCGGTTACCGATGCCGATATCGTCTATACCGATGTCTGGACCAGTATGGGACAGGAAGCCGAGGCTGAAAAGCGCCAGCAGGCATTCACCGGCTTCCAGGTGAACGGCGAGCTTTTATCCCTGGCCAGGGAAGACGCCATCTTCATGCACGACCTGCCGGCTCACCGCGGGGAGGAAGTGACCGATGACGTTATCGATGGCGAACGCTCGGTGGTCTTTGAACAGTCGGAAAATAAGATGCACATGTTGAAGGCACTGCTGGCGGAAATGATAGGCGGCCTGGAGATACCGCTGCCCGATTACCGTTAAAATTGGAGGCAATATGTTTAAGAACACTATAAGTCGCGGCTGGTTTCCGGCTTTAATAACCGCCATAGCCGTCGTCAGTCTTATCTTTTATGATGATTTATCAATCAATATCATGATACCGGTACTGGTGGTGGTTTTGTGTATCGGGCTGGTAGTAACCATTATTAATGCCAGGAAGAACCAGCTTGAATTACAGTCGGTGAGGCTTACCCAGCTATCCTCTTACTTCAACCGGCGTTTCCTGGGCAACTCGTCACTTACCATCTTTACCGTGATAGACAATCTCTTCAGCGTCGAGAACCCCCAGGTATGGGAATGGGCCAGGGGATGCGAAATGGCAAAACGCATCTTCGACTCGTGGTCGGACCACTTCGCCACGAGGGTGGAAACCGACCTGAGGAACCGGAGGTATTCCGAGTTTCTGCACACTCATATTAACGAGCTATGGGCAGTTAATAACCACTACTATGATTTCACAGAACAGTTCTGCGAAATAGTCGACAAGTTTGAAGTCCCCAAGGATGTCATAGAGCAGTACAACCGGTTCGTTACGGAGTACAACGCCTTCGTTGAGAACTTCCGAAATGCTATCATGGAGTTGAAAACAATCGCCCGGACGCAGATTGAAGCCCCCAGTGTGAAACTGGCCCGCGAACTGCCCGGGATAAGATGACTTGCCCCCATGTATCGGAAATAACCACCGGAAAGAAACGTCCATGACTAAACCGATTGTCGCCATCGTTGGCCGCCCCAATGCCGGAAAATCCACCCTTCTTAATCGAGTTGTGGGGAAACCCCTGGCTATCATCGAGGATATGCCGGGGACCACCCGCGACCGCAACCTGGCCGATGTTACCTGGCAGGGGGTAGAGTTTTCTCTTATAGACACCGGCGGACTGGAGATTAAGCCCGATACCACCATTGCCCAGGGTATCAAAGCGCAGATAGAGACAGCCATCAGCGATGCCGACGTTATCATGGACATGGTGGACGTGAAAGACGGCCTGACACGGTCGGATTTCGAAATCGCCGATATGCTCCGCCGCGCCAGCAAACCGGTACTGCTGGTGGTCAATAAAGCGGATAACGAGCGACTGGAAATGGAAGCCCTGGAATTCTACGAGCTGGGACTGGGAGAACCGATGGTCATCAGCTCCCATCACGGCCGTGGCGTTGCCGAGCTAATGGACAGGACAGTCGCCCTGCTGCCGCCACCGCCCCCCACCGAGGCTGCCACGGAAGCTATCAAGGTAGCCATCGCCGGACGACCCAACGTGGGCAAGTCGATGCTGCTGAATGCCCTGGTGGGCGATACACGGGCGATTGTGGATGATACACCGGGTACCACCCGCGATGCCGTCGATACGCTGTTTGACTTTAACGGTCAAAATATGTTACTTATTGATACGGCCGGCGTCAGACGGCGGGGACGGGTGAAAGCCGGAGTGGAACGCTACAGCGTCATCCGCACCCTGCGGGCAATCGACCGTGCCGATATAGTCCTGCTGGTACTCGATGCCACCGAAGCGGTAACAACTCAGGATACACATATTGCCGGGTATATTCAGCAAGCCGCCAAGGGCATTATCATCATCGCCAACAAGTGGGACCTGATTGAAAATAAAGACATAGCCGGATGGAATAGACTCATCAAGAGCCAGTTTAAATTTGCCTCCTACGCACCGATATTATATACTTCGGCTAAGTCAGGACAGGGAGTAGAGAGAATTATGCCTCAGGTAAGCCAGGTCTACCAGGAGAGGCTTAAAAGGTTAACCACCGCCACGGTAAACAACGTCGTCCAGCAAGCGGTAGCTTCGCATAACCGACCGCGAATCAGGAATAAGCAACTCAAGATATTTTACGCCACCCAGGCGGAGGTAAATCCGCCGACCTTTGTATTCTTTACCAATGACACCAGATTAATCCACTTCTCCTACCGCCGCTACCTCGAAAACAAACTGCGCGAAGCATTCGGTTTTACCGGCACGCCGCTCCGCATGGTTTTCAAGACAAGGGGTGAAGAATGACCGCCGGCCTGTATATTGCCGTAGTAGCCATCGGTTACCTTATCGGCTCCATACCCTTCGGGCTGTTGATAAGCCGGGCGTTCGCTAAAAAGGATATCAGGCAGGTCGGCAGCGGCAAGATAGGCATGACCAACGTAATGCGGGCGGCGGGTAAAAAAGCGGCGGCACTTTCACTCCTTCTCGATATAGGCAAAGGAGTACTGGCGGTTATCCTGGCCGGGGTGATATTCAGTGGCTACGCTAACGGTTCAACCGGCGGTTTTACCTGGCTGGAAAGCGCCAAGGTTCTGGCGGCTCTATCGGCGATT
>JAUWGD010000128.1 GCA_030606585.1 Dehalococcoidales bacterium
TGCTACCGACGGCTTCGGGGACTTCTGGTTCGAGGGTCTGGAGGACGGCGTCTATTCGCTGAAGATAGAAGCGAAAGGGTTCGCCGCTAAGACATTCGATGAACTCAGCACGGAAAAAGACGTAAACCTGGGAGACATACCTCTTTCCAGGTAAACGCAGAGTTTCACGACTGAATAAAATGAGTTCTTAACGAAGAGGGAGTTCGTAACGTGCGGACTCCCTCCATTGTTTACCACAGGGGTGTTTAAGAGGGGTGAAACCCCTCTTTCTTTTTCTCCCCCTCTCCTGTGAAACCTCGTCAGGAGAGGGGGACACAGGGGTTCACCCAGAAGGTTCACCCAGAAGGGGTGAGGTAGATATAAACATAAGACCATTGGCACAAACACGTGACAGAAGCTATAATATCTAATGGTGATTAACCATATATCCGCCTGAACACCGACCACCAACAATAATTCCTCGGAGGTAGCGACATGTCAAAACAGAATCATATCGTCATAATCGGAGGTACGGCCTGCGGCCCCAAGGCTGCCGTACGGGCGCGCCGCTGCGATCCCTCGGCAAGAATAACCATCATTGAGCAGGGTGAGGACTTATCAACAGCAACGTGCGGCCTGCCTTACTATATTTCGGGAGTTATCGATAATGAAGACAATATGGTCGCCAAACAGCCCGACTATTTCGAAATTACCCTGGACATGGAAGTACTCACCGGAACCCGGGCTATGTCTATCGACCCGCAGGCTCATACGGTAAAAGTCATGAATATTGAAAACGGTGAGCGTTCCACCATCAACTATGATAAGCTCGTCCTGGCTACGGGAAGCAAACCGCTGGTACCGGACTGGAAAGGGAAAAATTTAGACGGAATCTTTACGCTTTCCGATATTCCGGACGCTAACGCCATCCGGGACTATCTATCGGACTCTGAAAATAAGAAACAGGTCGTAATAGTCGGTGCCGGGCTTATCGGACTGGAAATGGCCGAGGCGTTCGTTACCGCGGGATGTAACGTCACCATCCTCGAAGCCCTGGACAGGGTCCTGCCCGCCCTCCTCGACCCCGATATTGCCGTTATGCTCGAAAAATACCTCCGGGAAGAGGGCGTCAACATCGTCTGCGGACAGCGCGTCACCGGCTTTCAGGGTGATGAAAACGGACGCGTGCGTAAGGTTATCGCCGGGGATACCGAACATCAAGCCGACATTGTCCTGCTATCCCTCGGGGTCAGACCGGATGTTGCCCTGGCAAAAGATGCCGGACTCTCCATAGGCTCTACCGGCGGTATCTCCATCGATAAGTACCTCCAGACCAGCGACCCGGATATCTATGCCGGTGGCGACTGCGTGGAGAATATCAACCTGATTACCCGGGAGCCGGTACTGGCGCCGATGGGCTCCACGGCCAATAAACACGGCAGAATTATCGGGACCAACGTGACCGGCGGCAGGGAGGCCTTCCCCGGTGTCCTGGGTGCGGCCATCGTCAAGGTATTCGACTACAACGTGGGGAGGGTCGGCCTTAACGAGTCGCAGGCGCGGGAAGCCGGCTACGATACGGTAATGTCACTCGTGCCCAGTGATGAACATGCGACCTATTATCCGGGGAGCCGTGGGTTTATTGTGAAACTGGTTGCTGAAAAAGGTACGGGCAAACTGCTGGGTGGGCAGGTGGTGGGAATGGGTGACGCCGCCAAGCGAATCGACGTACTGGCCACCGCTTTAACCTTCGGGGCTACTATTGGAGACCTGGCCGATATCGACCTGGCTTACGCGCCTCCCTATAACAGCGCCATGGACCCGCTGCATCATGCTGCCAATGTCATCCGCAACAAGCAATCGGGATTGGCCAGAACGCTTACCCCCGCCGGAGTCTGGAAAAAGCTCGAAAACGGCGACCGCTTTGTCCTGCTGGACGTTCGTACGCCGCCGGAATGGCAGGAACAGCGCATTGATGGCGAACAGGTCAGGCTGCTTCCGCTACAGGAATTGCGAAGGAAAATTAACAAGCTTTCCGTGGATGATGAGATAATCATCTACTGCCGGACGAGTGTACGCGCCTACCAGGCGCAGCGAATACTGGACGGGGCGGGTTTTAAGAATGTAAAGTTCATGGACGGCAGTCTGGATGCCTGGCCCCATGGCACGATCCCTGCCTCTACCGACTGATTAACGGTCGCCTCGATTGCAGGATATCCGTTTTACTCTTTCGCCTCGGGCGCTGGCATATCCTCTTTGCGTCTGTGCGGCGGGATTCCCTTGAGGAAGAAGTTAGCCAGCAGTCCCAAGATAGTCACAACCAGGAATACGATGAAAACCTGTATCAGGGCGGAATTCAGGGCATTCCGCAGCGTAAACAGCAGCTGCTCGTAAAGTACCGTGCCCTGACTGCCCATACCGTCGAACAGGCTCTGCAATTGAGCCTGTGCTTCGACATTAACCAGTGCCTGTGGATTGTCCACTATCGCCGCTATCTGTTCCGATGAGACGACTTCTTTCACGGCAGGAGAAAGTTTTCCGATAAACGAAGAGGCGAAAGTATTATTGAGTATGGAGCCGACAATCGCCAGGCCGAAAACACCACCGAGCGGACGGAGCAATGTTATCATGGAGGTAGCCGTACCCATAATCGAGTAGGGGACGGTATTCTGCACAGCGATGGTGTGAACAGGCATAATTAGCCCGTTGCCCAGACCTATGAGAATAATATTGACTACTGCCGTGGCATAACTGGTATCGGGTGTCATTCTGGTAAGCAGGAAAAATCCCACCGCCGAAATGAGAAAGCCCACGCCGCCCTGCAAACGGTAATGTCCTCCCGCACGGGATAGCATCTGCCCGCTGATAAAGCTGCCTATGGCGGCGCTCAGCATCATCGGGGTCAGGAAACCCCCGCTCGCGGTGGCGGTCGCCCCCAGCACTCCCTGAAAAAAGAGAGGGATAAAGGTCACCACGGGGAAAAAGGCAGCGCCCATACAGAAGGCGACTATCGAACATACCGCCACAACCCGGTTCTTGAAAAGCGTCAGGGGTATAACTGGTTCCTCGGCGCGAATTTCAATCAGGATAAAGATAGCCAGCATCACGATTGAAAAAGCTATTATACCAAGTATAATTGGTGAGCTCCATGCATAATCAACCCCGCCCCAGGTCAGTGCCAGTATCAACGGCACGATGAACAGAGTCATCGTCACCACGCCGCCATAATCTACCCTGTGTTTTTCATGACTGGCCTTGAGTTGCGGAAACATAAATATAAAGAGCAGGATTATGATTACCCCGATGGGTAAGGGAGCGAAAAAGCACCATCGCCAGGAGAGAGCGTCCGTCAGATATCCACCCAGAGTCGGTCCGATAATCGTAGAAATCCCAAAGACACCGGCCATCAGCCCCCCGTATTTGCCCCTTTCTTCCGGCGGGAAAATGTCCGCAATTACGATGAAACCGAGGGCCGACATGACGCCGAAGCCAATCCCCTGTAAAGCCCGGAAAATTATAAGCTGCCCCATCGACTGGCTGATGCCACAGAGAAAGGTGCTTGCGACAAATATACCCATACCGATGACGAAGAACCACTTCCGGCCGTACATGTCGGAAAGCTTGCCGGTCAGCGGCAACGCGATGGTCTCGGTAATGATGTAAGATGTAAATACCCATGTGTACTGGCTAAAGCCGCCCAGGTCGGTAATGATTCTGGGCATAGCCGTCGCCGTGATGGTCATGAATATCGAGCCGAGGAACATCGATAGCATCGTGCCCCCCATGGCGGCGACTACCTGCCTTTTCGGCAACGAGCTCTGGTATAGTTGTGGTTCTCTGGCTTTCATTATCCTGTCTCTTGTCTATGTGTTGGCTACAGCTTGGATAGGATATCTCCGAGTCTTTTCAGCGAGACGGATAGTTCCTGCAATTCCTCTTCGGTGAGTATTGATAGTTTTGCTTCAATACTTTCCTTTATCACCTGGTCCAATTCCTCCATAATTCGCCTGCCTCTATCGGTAAGCATGATGTTGGTGGTACGCCGGTCGGTAGTATCCGCCTGTCTGATGACAATCTCCAGGTCTTCCAGCCTGTCTATCAGGTGGGTCATCTGCGGTTTGGGGATTTGCAGTCGCTCTCCTATTTCGGCAATGTGTCTGGTGCCCTCTTCCTTCAATATCATCATTATCTCCAGGTGGGGCAGGGTTATATCCTCTTCAATCTGCGCGAAGGCGGTCCTGACCACTTTCCTCTGGATGCTGCGGCGTATTGAAGGTGTTATAGAAAGAAGGTCTTTGACCACGCTATCAAGAAAGCTTCTCTTCATCTCCAGCCTTACCGATAATGACTTAGTTCATAATATGAATAGTTAACTATTACAACTATTATATAAACTCCCGACTTTATCTGTCAAGAATAGTTACCTTCTTATCTCTCCTCAATAGCTTCAACTGCCCATTTGTTGTAAGATATAGGTGTTATGGTGAATGCTGTCAGGAGGCTGGCGCTGCTGGGTTCGACCGGTTCCATCGGACGGCAGACACTGGATGTCGTCCGCGCTCTACCGGAACGTTTTAAGGTAGTTGCGCTGGCCGCCGGGAAAAACATCGATTTACTTTCCGAGCAGGTAAGCGAGTTCAAGCCGGAATTCGTCAGCTACATAGCTTCGGGCAGCGATGATAAAGAGGTGAAAAGCCGCTTCAGCGAGGCGGGGTGTAAGGTATTATCACTGGAAGAAATTGCCTGCCTCCCCGACGTGGATATAGTTGTTATAGCCACCTCCGGGACGGCCGGGCTGGGAGCGACCCTGTCAGCGGTAAAAGCGGGTAAGATTATCGCCCTCAGTAATAAAGAATCGCTGGTGGCTGCCGGGGAGATTATCACCAGGGAGGCGGAGAAAAGCGGCGCCCGTATTCTGCCCGTCGATAGCGAGCACAGTGCCATCTGGCAGTGCC
>JAUWGD010000108.1 GCA_030606585.1 Dehalococcoidales bacterium
CACCCCGACGGAACCGCCAACGACCGGCCATTTCCAAGACAAGCCGGTAACCGCCGCGGCAATTATCAGCGGGAACAGCACAAAAAACCAGAAATACTGTGAGCTAAATTCAATAACGCCGATAGTACCGGCGATATAGAATCCGGTTAATGGCAGAATAACTCCGGAGAGGCAGCAGAATAATCCGGTACGGTGTAGCTTTGTCACCTGCTCATTCTATCATAAATCAGGTAAATGCGGAGACAGCCCTATTTATCGCCCAGCACGGCTACGAGTATAAGTCCGGGGCCGGTGTGAACGCCGATGACCGGGGTCGTGCGGGAGCGGTAAATACGCTCTTTCGGAAAGATGGCGCCAAGGCGTTCGACAAGGAAGTCGACATCTTCGGAGCAGGCGCCGCCTTCAACGGCCAGTTCTTCGATATGGGAATAACCCGCCGCAAAGTCGTAGAGGAGGTCTATCGCCTTCGCGCGCGAGCGGGCTCTTCCGGCCGGCTCTACCACGCCGTCTTTTATAGTTATGAGAGGATTTATCCTGAGCATCGACCCCATCAAAGCCGCCGCCCTGCCGATACGCCCTCCCCTTTTCAGGTATTCCAGCGTATCGAAAGCGGCGCGCATCTCGACACGGGGAAGTTCACGACGGACTATTTCCAGAATCTCGTCAAGGCTAGCCCCGTCCCGGGCTGCCCGCGCCGCCTTAATAACGACAAAACCCTGCATCATGACCGCGCACCCGGAATCGACCACCTTGATACGGCATTCGCCTTTCATCAGTTCGACGCTCTGCAGGGCAGCATTGTAAAGGCCGCTGAGCTTGGAGCTGAGCATGATGACCAGAATTTCGTCCGTCTCCTCGGCGAGCCTGGCGTAAGTCCTGGCGAACATGTCCATTGAAGGCACCGCGGTAGACGGCATGACCTTGCTGTTCACCAGCTTCTCGTAGAACTGGTCAGTGGTTATGTCAATGCCGTCATGATAAGTATCTTCTCCGAAACGGACCAGCAACGGGATGACGGTAATCCCCAGTTCGGCGATTACCTCGGCGGGGATATCAGCGACACTGTCGGTTACAATTTTTACGGGCATAATAAAAAGACTTAGTTATAAAATATATAGCTTTATTTGTCTCCAAGCACAGCCACGCCGATAGCACTCGGCCCGACATTGGTGCCGATTACCGGGCTTACCTTGGAGAGATAAATTCGTTCCCGGGGGAATACGGCGCCGAGACGCTTAACGAAAGCGCCGGTTTCATCAGGGGTGGTGGCATCTTCCACGGCCAGTTCGTCAATTCGGGAATAACCCGCGACAAACTCATACAAATGGTCAATCGCCCTGGCTCTTGAGCGCTCCCGGCCGAAGGGAAATACCTCGCCGTCCTTAATGCCGAGGACAGGATTGATTCCCAGCATGGAACCCATCAAAGCCTGCGCCTTACCGATACGCCCTCCCCTGTGGAGGTATTCCAGCGTATCAAAAACGATGCGTAACCCGACACGGGGGATATTGTCATTGGTTAGCTTCACCAGTTCATCGAGACCGGCGCCATCACGGGCAGCCTTGGCCGCGGCTATTGCCAGCAGTCCCTCGGCCATCATTGCCAGTTCCGAGACAACCACCGCCACCCGGCACTTCTTCTTCATTACCTCGATACCCTTAAAGGCGGATTCTCCGGTGGCGCTGAGTTTACTGCCAATCGTTATCACCAGTATCCCGTCCGTTTCATCAGCCAGCCTGTCATACACCTCGCTGAAGACCTGCGGTGCCGGTGTTGAAGTGGTCGGGTGAATCTCTTCGTGCTCAAGTTTCTCGTAAAACTCATCGGTAGTCATATCGACGCCATCGCGGTAGGTATAACCGTTAAAGACAACGTTCAGCGGGACTACCGTAACCCCCAGCTCATCAGCCATAGCATGGGAAATATCGGAGACACTATCGGTGACGACTTTAACTACCAATTACTTCTTCTCGCCTTCCAGTACGGTCAGCGCCAGCGCGTTGGGGCCGGCATAAGTGCCGACGACAGGACTGATTACCGACCGGTAGATGCGTTCTTTAGGATAAATTTCGCCAAGTCGCTCGACCAGTTTATCAGCGTCATCGGGGGTGGTGCAATGTTCCACAGCCATCAATTCGATATTGGTAAAGCCGGCGGCAACATCATATAGATAGTCGAGCCCCGCGCTCAGAGAGCGTACCCTGGTTAACGGGGACATCTCGCCGTCTTTTACGGTAAGTATCGGCTTTATCGATAACAGCGAACCTAAAAGTCCGCTTGCCTTGCCGATACGCCCCCCCTTGGCCAGGTACTTGAGGGTATCGAAATAGGCGATGAGGTGTGACCGGGGTACCGCCCGGCGTGCCAGGTCCGCCGCTTCATCCAGATTTGCCCCGGCCTTAACGGCATTAACCGTGGAAATAACTATCAGTCCCAGGCTCATGGCCACCGATAGCGAATCAACTATTTCGATGCGGCACTTACCTTTCACCAGTTCCTTCGCCTGTGTCGCCGATTGATAGGTGCCGCTGAGCTTGCTGGAGACAACTATGACCAGGATTTCTTCGGTCTCCTTGGCCAGAGCTTCGTATACCTCGAGGAAATCGTTGGGAGTCGGCTGTGTCGTCGAGGGCAAGGTATCTTCACTTACCAATCGACTATAGAATTCCTCGCTGGTTATCTCCACCCTGTCTTTATAGACTGTCTCACCGAACCGCACGTACAGCGGCACTACGGTAATCCCCAGCTCCCCTACCAGGTCACCGGTGATATCGGACAAACTATCAGTAACAATTTTCACCGCCATTTTCGTATACCTCCTTATCTACTCAATGGATATGATATAGCTATAATGCGGCTGACCGCCACGAATCGATTCTACCTGTAAGTGAGGATATTTCTCCATGATACCGGCACTGATTTGCTCGGTTTCATCCTCCTCGGCATCTTCCCCGAAGTATATGGTAATTACCTCGACCTTTTCCAGACCCAGCCTGGACAGAAGCTGATTAATCACGTCGAGGTTGGTATCGCCCACCGCGATAAGCTCGCCGTCGAGCAGGCCGATGGGCTGTTTGCGCTTGATTTTCAGACCGTTTATCTTGGTGGCGCGCACGGAGCGGGTAATCTCGATAGTCTTCACCGATGATAAAGCCTTTTCCATAATCTCGGCATTGGCATTAATTTCCGCCTCATAGTCGAATGACAGGATGGCTACCACGCCCTGCGGTATTGTTTTTGTAGGTACTACCATGATTTTCTTCTCAGTCAGGGACTGTACCTGATTGGCAGTGGCAATGATATTTTTATTATTGGGCAGAATGATGATTTTATCGGAAAAAGTCGCCTCCACCACCTGTAGGATATCCTTGGTGCTCGGATTCATTGTCTGGCCTCCGGGCACAACGGCGGCTGCTCCCAGGCTCCCGAAGACATCGGTCAGGCCGTCACCGGCGACCACGGCGATAACGGCGGTATCGGTGGTGGGCATCCTTTCTTTCTGCATTTCCAGGAAGTCCTGGTGCTGCTCGTCCATGTTCCGGATGCTCACCTGGTGCATGGTGCCCAGCTTGGCGGCTAACTGGAGGATATTGCCGGGCGTCAGCGTATGGATGTGAATACGCACCGCCGAGTCGTCGCCGACGACAATCAGCGATTCGCCTTTCTTTAACAGCCTCTTTTTGATAATATCCGGCTCCAGCTTCTCTCCCTTTAGCAGGAACTCGGTACAATATCCGTAGGGTACTTCATCAATGGCAATAGATTGCGGCTGTGAAACAACGTGGGGTATGTCGCTGACGATTATCTGCGGCTTCCGCAGACGCATCAACTCGGTTTCACCCCGCAGGTAGCGGAGGGCCCCCTCCAGAATCGTATAGACGCCCTGCCCTCCGGCGTCAACCACCCCGGCATCTAGTAATACCTTGAGAAGCTTCGGCGTATTGGCTACGGATTCGGCGGCAGCATCCACCGTAGCTTCCATTAACGCTATGACGTCTTCGTTGCCGGCGTCAACCTGCGCCTGGGCGGCCGCCGCCGCGTCTCTCATGACGGTAAGCATGGTACCCTCGACCGGATTGCATACTCCTTTATAGGCAATCTGCGCCGACTGCTGTAATGCCGCAGCCAGGTCGGCGGCGTTAAAGGTCTCCTTATCTTCCAGGCCCTGCGCCAGACCGCGCCATATCTGCGAAAGGATAACACCACTGTTGCCACGCGCCCCCATCAGGGCACCCCGGGCCATGGCGTGGGCTACACCGGCAGCGCTGTGGTCGGGAGCCCGGTAGGCCTCGTCCATCGTCGAGCGCATGGTCAACATCATATTCGTTCCGGTATCACCGTCCGGCACCGGAAAAACGTTCAACGCGTCAATATCGGCGGAACTCTTCTCCAACCAGGAAGTAGCCGCCGAGAACATGTCTCTCAGGTCCTGTCCGGCTACGGAATTCATCTGGCTCATATTACACCATCCCTGTCAGATAACTCGGATTTACGTTCTCCCATCAAGGATGCACTTATTGCTAATCTTAATTCACTATGTTACTATGTATTAGTAAATTATGCAATAGCCCTTCCAGTATTCAAAGGAGTCAGAAATTGAAGTGCGATCTATGCGGGAAAACACCACAGTTCGGCCATAATGTAAGTCACTCGAAGCGCCGTACCAACCGCCGCTGGATACCCAATATCCATCCCGCCACGATTTATATTGACGGTCAGGCAAAACGCATGAATCTGTGCACCAGGTGCCTGCGCACTCAGCATAAGGTCGCTAACGCTTAACACCCCCCGCACCCAACCGGACAACCCCCATTATCAACTCTCCATTATCTTGCGTGCCCTGGTCAGCGCCTGCCTGACACGCTTCGGGGCTGTCCCACCTGTGACATCTCTGGCAGCGAGGGACGACTGAATAGATATTTTAAGTACGTCCTCTCCGAACAGTGAAGAGAATTTCTTATATTCGTTAATGCTGAGTTCGGCGAAGGATTTTCGCTTTCCCGCAGCGTAGCTCACTAACTTACCGACGATTTCATGCGCCTTGCGGAAGGACTCGCCCTTCTTTACCAGGTAGTCGGCTATGTCCGTGGCCAGGATATAACCACGCTCTACCGCTTTTGACGTGTTATCCGCCTTGACTTTGAGAGTACTCACCATGCCCGCCATGACCTTCATCGTCGAGAGCAACGTATCCACCGTATCAAAGAGACCCTGCTTGTCCTCCTGCATGTCCCGGTTATAGGCGAGGGGCAGTCCCTTCATCGTTGTCAGGAGAGCCATCAGGCTCCCGTAGACCCGCCCCGTCTTACCCCGGGCCAGCTCGGCCACGTCCGGGTTCTTTTTCTGGGGCATGATGCTGCTGCCGGTGGCGTAGGCATCGTCAAGCTCGATAAAGTCGAACTCCGCCGACGACCACAGCACGATTTCCTCGGCAAGGCGGGAAAGGTGCATCATGCAGATGCTGGCCGCCGCCTCGTACTCCAGAATAAAATCGCGGTCGGACACAGCATCCAGACTGTTCCGGCTGATATTGCTGAAGCCCAGTTCTTTCGCCAGGAACTCCCTGTCAATATCATAGGCGACCCCCGCCAGCGCCCCACTGCCCAGCGGCATTACATCCACCCTCTTAACGCAGTCATTAAAACGCCCCACATCACGCTGGAGCATCTCGAAGTAGGCCAGGAGGTGATGCGCTACCAGCACCGGCTGCGCCACCTGCAAATGGGTGTAACCGGGCATGACCACTTCTATATTGGCTTCGGCAAGGTCGAGTAATGCCTGCTGAAATTCTCTTATTCCGTTTAACGTATCGTTAATCGCCTCTTTGGTAAAAAGCCGCATATCCAGGGATACCTGGTCGTTGCGGGA
>JAUWGD010000056.1 GCA_030606585.1 Dehalococcoidales bacterium
CTGGGGATAGTTTTGTGCCCCTTCTCCTCGAAGAATTCTAAAAATGCCGTTCTCAGTTCGTCGCTATTCACAAGATTGCTCCAGAGAAAAACAGTAAGTTGCTTACCGTAATTGTAAGTTCAAGGGGTGCCGGCTGTCAATGGATGAGAATATCAGAGCAGTTTGTTAAGGTATTCTCTCAACTCCGGGCCGAGGTCGTCACGTTTTAAAGCCAGCGCCACATTTGCCTTCAGCCAGCCCAGCGGCGTGCCGGTATCATGGCGCACCCCTTCAAGCTCGAAGGCGTAGAGCTTCTGCTGCTTCAGCAGCAGCTGCAGGGCATCGGTCACCTGAATTTCATTACCCTTACCCGGCGGGGTGACGGCTAAAACATCGAATATCTGCGGCGTCAGCACGTATCTGCCCACGATACCTAAACGTGAGGGGGCCTGCGCCGGTTCCGGCTTCTCCACCAGGCTCAACACCTGATATACTCTCTCGCCGACCCGTTTCGGTTCTATAATGCCATACTTCGTAGTATCCTCATCGCCGACACGCTCCACGGCTATCACTCCCGCTTCGTATTTCTCGTAAATATCTATCATCCGTTTCAGGCACGGCACATCACTATCGATAATATCATCGGGCAGTATTACCGCGCAGGGCTCATCGCCGACAAGCTCCCTGGCCATATTGATGGCATGTCCCAGTCCCAGCTGCTCTTTCTGCCGGATATAGCTGATATCCGCCATGCCGGCAATTTCCCGCATCTGCGAAAGTCGTTCCGTATCTCCCTTTTGTTCTAGGAAATGCTCCAGCTCAGGAGAACGCTCGAAGTATTCTTCAATAGCCGACTTACCCTGCGCCGTGACGATAATAACCTGCTCAATGCCCGAACCGAGCGCTTCCTCCACCGCGTATTGAATCAGTGGTTTGTCCACCAGGGGCATCATCTCCTTGGGTTGAGAGCGCGTCATAGGCAGGAACCTGGTGCCCCGCCCGGCCGCAATGATAACCGCTTTACGGACTTTCATGCCGTCCTCCTCTTCGACCGGTCACGAGCGAAGGCTGCGGCACCATAGACGCCCGCCTCGTTACCGAGCTGTGCCGTAACAATACGTACCGCCCGCGAGGATACCGGGAAGGCGCGCTCCACCACCATCTTTTTACCCGGGCCGATAAACAAATCACCGAGTTCAGCCATGCCTCCGCCGAGGACAATCATCTCCGGGCTGAAGATATTGACGATATTAACCATGCCGATACCCAGATAATAAGCGGCCCGGTTAAGGATATCCAGTGCCAGAGTGTCGCCGTTTTGGGCAGCTTCCCCGACCATCTCCGCGGTAATATTTTCCGCCTTTCCCCCGGCCATCTCCGAAAGAGAGGACTTACCGCCTTGATTAAGGCGTTTCACGGCGTCCCTTTCCACCGCTCTGCCGGAAGCGAGCATCTCCAGGCAGCCGGTATTGCCGCAACCGCATTCGGGACCGTCATCGTCGATAGTCATGTGGCCTATCTCCGCAGCCGCACCGACGGCACCGAGATAGAGCTCTCCGTTGGCGATAATGCCTCCGCCGATACCGGTACCCAGGGTAAATAAAACAAGATTGTTTACCCCCATACCGGCGCCGGAACGGTGCTCCCCCAGAGCCGCCGCGCTGGCGTCATTGATGATGAAGGCGCTGACTTTAAACCTTTCCCGTATGATATCCGCCAGCGGGATATCCGCCCAACCCGCCATGTTCGGGGAAGGGGTTACCACCACGCCCCTGCCGGAGTCGATACCACCGGCGCAGGCAATGCCGATACCACCCAGTTGAGAAGCTTTCAGGTTATTCTGCTTGAGAATATCATTAATTGCCGAGCAGAGACGCTCGATAACCGGTTTGACGCCTTCGTCGGCCAGGGTGGGGCAGACGTCTTTAGCCAGCATCTTACCATCGGCGGAAAAAAGAGCGGTCAATATCTTGGTGCCGCCGATATCGACGGCCAGGATGGGGGTGCCGTGCTGTCCTGTCATATTATTACCACTTTATCCTGTTTCGTCAGGAAGTCCAGTACAAGCTTATTGAACTCCTCGTGGTGCTCAAGCTGGGGCATATGACCGCAATGGTCAAAGACGTGGAGCCTGGCATTGGGGATTTTTTCCCTGGCGATATTTGCATGGGCTAAAGGCAGGATGCGGTCCTGCTGCCCCCAGATAACCAGGGTAGGCACAGTGATTTTTCCTAGTTTGCTTATTAAAGGGCCAGTCAGGTCAGCACGCTGCCCGAGTAAGTTGATGCCAGCGCGTATGGTTGCCAGCAAGGCTTTTTGCGCACCGGGTTGAGCTATCAGTCCGTAACCCTCCTTGACCAATTCATCCGTTACAAGGGATGAATCATAGACGATTTTTTTCCATAACCGGGCAGTTCCTTTCCGGCTGGGCCGGGTCAAGCATTCACCGATGAGGGGGAGTGACGCCACTTTAAAATCACAAATTACCGCTCTCCCCATCCCCGCGTTATTCACGAGTACCAGTTTTTCTACTTTCTCTGGAAACTCAATAGCAAACAGCAACACCAAGCCTCCTCCCAGAGAGTTCCCTGCCAGACTGGCCTTTTCTATGCCCTGTGTTTTCATAAAGTCGCTAATAAATCTCACCAGGACATTTAAATCATGTGTTAAGGGAGTTTTATCGGCACGGCCAAATCCCACTAAATCCATAGCATAAACGCGATGATACTGCGCCAACGCATTGATATTATATACCCAGTTTTCTATCGAGCCCCCCAGGCCGTGGACAAGAACAACCGCAGTCCCTTTATCACCCGCTGCCCAGAAGCGTGTGTTGATATTACCGACTTTAATATACCGGCCCTGTGGTGACTGTATCGACATCTCTTAACCCTGTTTTACCGCTTTCAGGTAACTTACGATACATTTCGCTGATTTGTCAAGCTGAAACGGTGCCTCTCTGCCCCAGTTCGGCAATGAGGATATTGAGGGCAATTTCACCGTCCAGTTTCCCCGTCTTGATGGAGATGTCCGTCTCCAGTAGCTTATGATACACCTCGCGCAATCGTGCGGGTGAATACCTGTCCGCCTGGTCCCATGCCTTGCGCAGAACAAAGTCGGAGGTCAGACCCAGTTTGCTTTGAATCTCCCCGCGGGTCTTTTTCCGGCCCCTCATTTCCTTAATCTGGAAGATGATTCTGACCTGCCGGGACAGCATGACCATAAGGTGGGCGGGGGTTACCCCCTGCCTGAGCAACTGCTGATAAAGCGACTGGGCGGCGCCCACTCTGAACTCGAGGACAGCATCAATCATGGCGAAGATATTAGCCTCCTGGGCATAGCTTACGACCGCCCTGATATCCTCTTCCTCGATGCGACGCCCGCCGACAAACAGTGTCAGCTTATCAACCTCGCCGGCCATAATCCAGAGGTCATTACCCACGAATCTAATCAGCAGATTTACCGCCTGCGGAGATATGCTGCCGCAGTTCGCTTTCACTCTCTGCGTAATCCACTGGCTCAATTGAGCCTGTTTCAGCCTGGGAAATGTCCTTACCTTCCCTGTAGCTGCCAGCTCCCTCAGCAGCGGATTACCGGCTTTTACTCCGCCCCCGATTAACACCAGCTCCGTGAATTCCGGCAGCTGTTTAATGCCGTCGGCTATCGCCTTGTACTCTTCCGGCTGCCCGGTTTTTCTTGAAGGCTTCTTACGGCCGGTTCTGTTCCCGGATTCGAAGCGTTCCAGCAAGCCTTCGACGATGACAAGTCGCTTTTCGGATAGAAAGGGCACCGTCTCGCAGGCACTCCTTAACTGCTCCAGCGTTACCTGACGACCGTCAAAGACAGTGGTATTGCTCATCAGGGCGGTGGGGTCTCCGATGGTCTTCTTTATCTCCTCGAGCGCCTGGCGGACGGAAAAATCGTCCTCGCCGATAAGCACATGCAGCAATTGTCATCCTCCGGGAGAGATTTTCTCCATTTTACCATACTGCAGGCGGATGAGTAAGGTTGACAAAAAACCGCCGTTAGGGAATAATCGCACAGAGAGCAAAGTAATAAGCTGTCGTCCAGACTACAATAATCAAGAGGTGAACAATGATGTCGGAAATCCCTGAAGAAGGCGGCGTGACTGAAGAATTAAGGAAACTGGCAGGTATAGCCACGGATATGCAAATGGCCGGTAAAATCAGGACACAGGCCATCAACCAGCTCGGCGAGATGGCCTCCCATGAAGCTCTGCTCGTCCTGCTGAACCTGGCCGCCAACGATAAGCTTAATATAGATGAAAGAGAACTGGCCCTTAAGAAGGCCCGGTATATAGTCAAGAAGGGCCGCTGACAACTCTACTAAAGCCACCCGGACGTCGCACTGATGAGTATTAACATCGGCATTATAGGCCTGCCCCAGAGCGGCAAGACCACCGTTTTCAACGCCTTAACCGGAGGCAAAGCGGATACCATCACCCATGCCACGGACGGACTCTCTCCGCACATCGGCATCGCCAGGGTCCCGGAGCCCCGCCTCAAGGTCCTCGACAAGATGCTTCACCCCAAGAAACTCGTCGCCGCCGAAGCCAGGTACATGGATGTCGGGGCTTCGGTCAAAAGCCTGGCGCAGGATAAAGGAATAGGCGGCGAACTGCTCAACCAACTCAGCACGGTAGACACTCTTATCTGCGTTATCCGCGCCTTTACCGATGAAAGCATACCACACCCCGAAGGCAGCCTGGATGTCAGGAGAGATTTCGATACCCTGAATATGGAGCTGGTCTTCTCCGACCTTGCCATCATGGAGAGAAGGCTGGAAAAGCTGGAGATTTCACTCAAGGGAGCCAAGCCGCAGGAACGCCATGGTTTCCTCCAGGAAAAAGACATTTTAATGAAATTAAAAACCGACCTGGAAAACGACAGGCCCATCCGCGAGCTGGAACTGGAACCAGCCGCGGCCAAAATAATCCACAACTACCAGTTCCTCACCGCCAAACCGCTCCTCATCGCGGTCAATATCGGGGAAGAGCAGATACCCGAAGCAGCCTCGCTGGAAGAAGAATTGAATAAACAATACTCCGGGTCAAAATGCCGGGTTATTACCTTCTGCGGTAAGCTGGAGATGGAACTGGCGCAGATGGAAGAAACCGAGGCGAAGGAATTCCGCATCGATTTCGGCATAGAAGAGCCGGGGCTGGAGCGCACCATAAAAATGTCCTACGAACTTTCGAACCTGATTTCGTTCTTCACCATAGCCTCGAACGAGGTCAGGGCTTGGTCTATCAAGAAAGGCACCACGGCGGTGAAAGCCGCCGGTAAAATACATACCGACATGGAAAAAGGATTCATCCGCGCCGAAGGCATCGGCTTCAACGAACTGATGAAGTGCGGCAGTATCGCCGAGGCGAAAAAACAGGGATTACTCAGGCTTGAGGGCAAGGATTACGTTATTCAGGACGGTGACGTTATTACTTTTCTCTTCAATGTGTAGTCTTGATATTCTTAGCTCTGCGTACGGATAGTTTCAGTCCGTCCTCACTCACCACGATAACTTCTTCGCCGGTATCAATATCGCCATCGGCGGATGTTGCTCCCCAGAGTTCACTCTTGATCTTCACCATACCCTCCGGGGACAGTTTACCGGTAACTTTACCTTTGGAGCCGACCATCGACGGCAGACCAACGAGCACCTGTTTCCCCAGAGTCCAGGTAGTAAAAATAAACAGCCATACACTGAAAACCAACCAGGCTATCATTACACCGATAAGCACCTGGACGGGCAGATGGATATCGAACTGTGGAAGCAGCCAGCGCCATATCGCGTAGATAGCCGCTTCCTCACACGGCGTACTGATGATAGCCAGCGCCAGCCTGGCTCTTGTTAACTTACGCATATCACTCGACCTTATTATAGCAGACGCAGCCCATATTTTACTCCTGCCCGCCTCGTCTTAAAAAAATATTGAAAATATTATTGAATTTTAAGAAAAAAATTGCCGCGAGACTTGACAAGGTGTATACAAAAGTGATATCCTTATTATTTGTAATAATGCCCCAAGTGTTTTTTATTTTAACCTTCCTATACGTGCGTGTCCGGAATACTGCTGTATGTACAGGTATGTCTTCTTTCTGAATGATAGCATTTAAAACACGAGAATTGCCGCATTTTTTCTAAGGAGTAGAGATGGTATTAGCATCGCCAGCGCCCACACCCGAGTCGAAATCCCCGGTTCCACGCAAGTCTTACGCCAAGCTGCCCCATGTTCTTGACGTACCCAATCTGATCAAGGTTCAGCTCGATTCCTTCCAGAGATTCCAGGAAGAAGGGCTGAAACAGCTGCTTGAAGAGATAACCCCTATCAAAGACCTTACCGGCAACAGGCTGGAACTCGGCTTTATAGCTTATGAGTTCCGCGAGCCGCGCCCGGGGCATTCCGAGCAGGAGTGCCACGAACGCGACCAGACATTTTCCGCCCCCCTGTACGTCAAGGTACGGCTGCTTGTCAAAGAAACCGGAGAGATCAAAGAGCAGGACCTATTCTTTGGTGATATCCCGCTGATGACCGCCAAAGGCACCTTCATTACCAGCGGGGCCGAACGGGTGGTCGTCAGCCAGCTGCTGCGCTCACCGGGTGTTTACTTTACGAGTGAAGAAGACCCGTCGTCCGGTCGGGACCTATGCCAGGCGAAATTAATCCCCACCCGCGGGGCCTGGCTGGAGTTCGAGACCAGCAACCGGAATGTAATATCGGCTAAAATAGACGGTAAACGCAAGATTCCCATCACCACCCTCCTGCGCGCCATCGGCTACGGCAGCGACGAGGAACTGCTCAAGCTCTTTACGAAAGAGGACAGCTCCGACTATAACTTTATCAGCACGACGCTGGACCGCGAGCCGAACATCACAGATGAAAAAACGGCACTTATCGATATCTACAAGAAGCTGCACCCCGGCGAGCTTCCCTCTCTCGATAATGCCAGAAAGCTGATAAAGAACCTGTTCTTCGACCCGGCACGCTATGACCTGGGCAATGTCGGCCGTTATAAACTAAACAAGCGATTAGCCCTTGATGTCAGCCTGAAGGAACGAACCCTCACCCGTGAAGACATCGTCGAGATAGTACGACACATCATCATGATTGATAACGGGCAGGACTCCGGTGATGATATTGACCACCTCGGCAACCGGCGGGTACGCACCGTCGGCGAACTGGTACAAACCCAGTTCCGCATCGGCTTCCTGCGCCTGGAACAGGTAGTCAGGGAACGCATGAGCATTATCGGCACCGAGGCGGTTACCCCCAGCGCCCTGGTCAATATACGCCCCATCGTGGCCGCTGTCAGGGAGTTCTTCGGCGGTTCGCAGCTATCCCAGTTCATGGACCAGACCAATCCGCTGGCGGAACTAACTCACAAGCGCCGACTGTCGGCCATGGGCCCCGGAGGACTATCACGTGACCGCGCCGGATTCGAAGTAAGAGACGTCCACTTCTCCCACTACGGGCGTATCTGCCCTATCGAGACACCGGAAGGGCCGAACATCGGACTCATCGGCTCTCTGGCTACGTACAGCATCATTAACGATTACGGATTCATCGAAACGCCGTACCGCAAGGTTATCAGTGAGATAAGAAACAAGGACGAGCATCTCGCCGGCAGAACGGTCACGGAGGCGGTTAAAGACGAAAGCGGTAAAACCATGGCAAGGGCCGATACCGTTATTACCCCGCAGCTTGCCGCTAAAATATCAAAACTGAAGTCCCGGAAAATTAAAGTCGTCCCCTTCGTATCCGGTGAAATTATCTATCTCCCGGCAGACGAGGAAGACAAATATATCATCGCTCAGGCAAACGCCCCGCTAGATGAGAACAACCAGTTTAAAGAAAAAAGAATCGAAGCCAGGCTGGGTGACGGCTACATTCTGGAAACACCCGATAAAATGGAATTAATGGATGTTTCACCCAAGCAGGTGGTCAGCGTCGCCACTGCCCTGACGCCCTTCCTGGAACACAACGATGCCAACCGGGCCTTGATGGGCGCCAATATGCAGCGCCAGGCGGTACCCCTTCTTTGCCCCGAGGCGCCCCTGGTAGCTACCGGTATGGAAATGGAGGCCGCCAAGCACAGCCGGCAGGTAATCTTCGCGGAGAGCGCCGGTGTGGTAACGGAACTCGCCGGTAATATCGACGAAAAATTTAACACGAAATACCGCATTGTTATCACGCGGGACAAGGGCGGTGAGGACGTATACGAACTGATGAAGTTCGTCCGTACCAATCAGGGAACCTGTATCAACCAGCGACCTCTGGTGAATAAGGGCGACCACGTCGAGGTGGGGCAGTTGCTGTCCGATAGCTCCGCCACCGAGAACGGCGAGCTGGCGCTGGGACAGAATGTAACGGTGGCTTTCATGAGCTGGGAGGGCTATAACTTTGAGGATGCCATTATACTCAGCAGCCGCATGGTTGAGGAAGATATGTTCACCTCGATTCACATCAACAAACACGAGGTGGAAGCCCGCGATACCAAGCTGGGACCGGAAGAAATTACCCGTGATATACCCAATGTCGGCGAGGAAAGCCTGCGTGAACTGGACGAAGACGGCATTATCCGCATCGGCGCCGAAGTTAGACCGGACGATACGCTGGTAGGCAAGATTACCCCGAAAGGCGAGACGGAACTGTCCGCTGAGGAAAAACTACTCCGAGCTATCTTCGGTGAGAAAGCCAGAGAGGTTAAAGACACCTCTCTGAGAGTCCCTCACGGCGAGTGGGGCAAGGTAATCAATGTAAAAGTCTACACGCGTAAAGACAGCAAAAACGGCGGCGATGACCTGCCTGCCGGGGTCAACCAGTGGGTACAGGTCTGGATTGCTCAGAAACGCCGGGTATCCGTCGGCGACAAGCTGGCGGGAAGACACGGCAACAAGGGCGTTATCTCCATCATCGCCCCCAAAGAAGATATGCCCTTCCTGCCCGACGGCACGCCGGTAGATATCATCCTCGACCCCATCGGCGTCCCTTCGCGCATGAATATCGGCCAGGTACTGGAAACCCATCTGGGCTGGGCTGCCCAGGTACTGGGCTTCCGGGCGCTTACCCCGGTCTTTGACGGCGCCGATGATATGGCCATTGAGGACGCCCTGTGCCGGGCCTGGATTGTCCAGCAATCGGGCGCGGTTGAACCCTCACCGACAAAAGACAAAGCACCGTATAAACAGGATGTAGCCAAGGAATGGGTTAACAGCCACGACTACGATGGAGAGGCCGTTTTTGACGAATCCCTCCGGGGACAGGCAAGAGATATCGGCTTGCGGCTCTGGCTCGAAGAACTGAAGATACCCGGACACAACCTCAGCGCGGAGGAACTTGAAGAGGTTGTGGAAAAGGTAAATGCCGAAGGAAGATTTTCGCCGCCTACTTACGGCAAGATCACCCTGCATGACGGACGCTCCGGTGAACCCTTCGACCAGCCGGTGACCGTCGGCAGTATCTACATGATGAAATTAATCCACCTGGTGGAAGATAAGGTCCATGCCCGCTCCACCGGCCCGTACTCCCTGATTACGCAGCAACCTCTAGGCGGTAAGGCGCAGTTCGGCGGCCAGCGTTTCGGCGAAATGGAGGTTTGGGCGCTGGAAGCCTACGGCGCCGCTCATAACCTCCAGGAAATGCTGACAATAAAATCGGACGACGTTACCGGCCGGGCTAAAGCCTACGAGTCCATCATCAAAGGCGATGATATCCTTCAGCCCGGTGTGCCGGAATCGTTCAAGGTCCTCGTCAAGGAGTTACAGAGCCTGGGCCTTGCCCTCGAGGTGATAAACGAAGAAGAGCCCAAGATAGCTTCCGCAGAAGAAACGATGGAAGAAGCCTACAAACTGGAGGCAGAGCTTAAAGAAAGTGAAGAACCACGCTGGAGAGAGGTAGACGAAGATGTTCGAGATTAACGATTTTGATGCTGTCCGTATTTCACTGGCTTCGCCGGAGCAAATCAGGAGCTGGTCATACGGTGAAGTTACCAAGCCGGAGACCATCAATTACCGCACGCTGAAACCGGAACGTGACGGACTCTTCTGCGAAAGAATTTTCGGCCCCACCAAGGACTTCGAATGTTACTGCGGCAAGTACAAGAGAATCCGCTACAAGGGCGTCATCTGCGACAAGTGCGGTGTGGAAGTCGCCCGCGCCAAGGTGCGCCGGGAACGCATGGGGCACATCGA
>JAUWGD010000137.1 GCA_030606585.1 Dehalococcoidales bacterium
GCTACGCCGGCGTTATCTTTAAAAAGGCCGGCATGCACCCGCTGACGGCTCTGGCTCAAGAAACGGTAGAGACATACGTGAAGCAGGGGAAATCGTCCCCGCCCCCGGAAGACCTCACGCCGGAGATGCGGGAGAAGGCCGGGGTTTTCGTCTCCATTCACAAACTCGGCGCTTTACGGGGCTGCATCGGCACTTTCGAGGCGCAGGAGGAGAACGTGGCCGTGGAGATTATGACCAACGCGGTAAGCTCCGCCACGCGTGACCCGCGCTTTCCTCCCATCACCCCGGATGAGCTGGATAAACTCGATTACAGCGTGGACGTGCTCACCAGTCCGGAGCCGGTAGAAGATGAGAGCCAGCTCGACCCGAAGAAGTACGGGGTAATCGTGGAGGCGGGGTGGAGAAGGGGGTTGCTCCTGCCCGACCTCGAAGGAGTGGACACGGCGGCGCACCAGATAGATATCTGCCGGCAGAAGGGGGACATCAACCCGGACGAGCCGGTGAAGCTGTACAGGTTTGAGGTGAAGAGGTATAAGTGAGGGGGATAATGGATAAAGAAACACTCTCAACGTATCGGGCGGAAGTAATAGAAAAATTTATCAATATTGAGACAATAATCAATATCATAATTTGTCAAAGATATTTCAAGAAAGTGATCAGGGATTTTTACTTTGAAGTATTGTACGATGAATATTTTACTTTTGGTTTAAGAAGAAGAATATTAGAAAAAATACTCAAGAATATTGATAAACAATATAAAGAAAAAGTGCAGGATTTAAATAGGCTGAATACGATCAGAAATTACTTCGCACACTGTAATCAAGAATACATTGAAGGTCCTGATAAAACACAAAAAGGTAAAGTATTAGACCCCAGAAATATCGATAGAGAGGTTAATTTTAAAGACTTATATTCTGAATTTATAGAGAAACAGGGGAGCGTTGTAGATTATCTGATGAAAATATCTGTAGATTTAGGAGCCGAGTTAGAAAAGTTTTAATCTGTTTTTATTAAGGGGAGTTTTAAAGGGACGAAGCCCATTTCTCTTAACTTCCCCCTCTCCTGCGGAACACCCAAAGGGTGTCTTTAACGCCTTGCCAGGAGAGGGGGATACAGGGGGTGAGGTAGACAGGAAACGGATTGCTTCGCGGAGTTTATCCTGAGCGTAGCGTGAGGGCTCGCAATGACCAGAAAAGTAGAAAAAATACACGATTTGCAGTAAACTATAGCGCACGAGATGTTTACAGGGGGAATGAAAAGTGGCAGACGGAAACGGACATAAGCCGGGCTACGATATTGAAGCGGAATCCGGAATAACCTGCGACGGCTGCGAGGTGCCCGTCATGGCCAACTGCGAAAGCTGCGGTATGCCCATGCTCAGCCCCGAACAATACGGCGGCGGTAACGCGGAAAACAGGTACTGCCTCCACTGCTGCAATTCGGACGGACGCCTCAAAAGTTATGAGGACATCCTGGAAGGGATGGTGGGCATGATGATGAATAACCGCGGCATGGACAGGCCCGCCGCCGAGACCGCCGCCGGCGAATACCTGGCGACGATGCCGGCCTGGAGCAGCCGTTAACACAGGAAGGTAAACCATGAACTTGGATATGTTTGAGCAACGGGACCAGGAACAACAGCTGCAGAATGCCCCGCTGGCCACGCGGATGAGGCCCAACAGCCTGCATACGTTCGTCGGGCAGGAGCACGTCATCGGCAAGGGAAGGATTCTCCGGCGTGCCATAGAGGCGGACCGCATACCGTCGATGATTTTCTGGGGGCCGCCGGGTTGCGGTAAGACCACGCTGGCCTTCATCATCGCCAACAGCACCGGCGCGCACTTCGCCCCTATCAGCGCGGTCAGCGCCAGCGTTAACGACCTGCGCAAGATAGTGCAGCAGGCCGCGGAACGGCGCAAGGTGCACATACAGAAGACAATCCTCTTCATCGACGAGATTCACCGCTTTAACAAGACCCAGCAGGATGCCGTCCTGCCTTACGTCGAGGATGGTACCGTTATCCTCATCGGCGCTACCACGGAAAATCCCTCGTTCGAAGTAACTTCACCCCTGCTTTCCCGCAGCCGCGTCCTGCCCCTCAAGCCCCTCGCCGAAGATGAAATAAAGATACTCATTCACCGGGCGTTGAAGGACAAGTTCCAGGGAATCGGCGAGCTGAACGCCGAAATGGCCCCCGACGCCATTGGCCATCTCATCGGCATGGCCAACCACGACGCGCGGGTCGCCCTCAACACGCTGGAGACGGCCGCCCAGAATACACCGCCCAACGCCGAGGGCATACGATTGATTACGCTTTCGGTTATCGAAGACGCCCTCCAGCGGCGGGCCGTACTCTACGACAGGGCGGGAGAGCAGCATTACGACATTATATCCGCGCTGCATAAATCGATGCGGGACTCGGACCCGGATGCCTCAATTTACTGGCTGGCCATGATGCTAGAAGCGGGAGAAGACCCCCTGTACATTGCCCGCCGCATGGTGCGTTTCGCCTCGGAGGATGTCGGCATGGCAGACCCGCAGGCGCTGGTGGTGGCCATGGCCGCCCAGCAGGCCGTCCACTTCATCGGCATGCCCGAAGGCAACCTGGCCCTGACCGAGGCGGCGGTCTACCTGGCGACCGCTCCCAAGAGCAACTCCCTCTACGAGGCCTACAACAAGGTGCGGGAAGAAATCAAGGGGGGTTCCAGTGAGTCGGTACCGCTGCACCTGCGTAATCCGGTAACGCCACTGATGCAGGATATGGGCTACGGCAAGGACTATAAATACGCCCACGACGAACCCGACCATTTCGTGGACCAGCAGCACCTGCCCGATGCTCTCAAAGGCAAGAAGTTTTACACTCCCGGCAAGTTCGGGTACGAGAAGGAGGTGCTCTCCCGATTGAAAACCTGGTGGCAGAAGAAGGGAAAGCCGGGGGCCACCGAGGAGACGGAAGAGCCAACAGAGCCCGAACCGGATAACGAAGGTTGAAAATTACCCCCTGACGAACGGGTAATTTCTTGACAATTATCGCATTATTTTTATAAACTTATAAAGGTCAGGTATTGTTAAAATCTTGGTCAGGATGAAGGAGGGTGATTTTGCCCGATACCTTTGGGCGAGTCTCCGAATTTACTCAAGTAACCTCTACGTATTCGTTATCAGGAACCTCTTTTCTATCAACCATCTCAGTTAAACCATCGTATTACCTTTTGCCGTGTTCCCCATTTCATGGTCTCCAGCATTTAATGTGCCATCTTTCCCGATAAAGGAGAAACAGCTATGGTCAGGTTCCCTTTTGTCCCCAAGGAACATAAATTCTTCGACCTCTTTGAGGAGAGCGCGCAAAACATAGTTAAAGCTGCCACGGTCCTGAAGGAGATAGTTGATGACTGGCAGTTCGTCGATAGCCGCGCGGCGGAGATAACCGAGATGGAGCACCAGGGCGACACCTACACCCACCAGATAATTTCGCTGCTGCACCGCACTTTCGTGACTCCGTTCGACCGGGAAGACATCGCCCTGCTGGCCCATACCATGGATGACATCCTCGACTTTATTCACGCCGCAGCCGATGCCATGTTCATCTACAAGATAGAAAGCCCGACGGAGCGGTCGAAACAACTGGCGGATATCATCGTCCAGGGAGCGAACGAGGTGGATAAGGCCGTCCGCGGATTGCGCCGGAGGAAGGAACTTAAGAATATCATGGTGGGGTGCGTGGAGATAAACCGGCTGGAGAACATGGCCGACGTGGTTTATCGTGCCGCCATTGCGGAGCTTTTCGATAATACTGAGGATATTGCCCAGATTATCAAGTGGCGCGAGATATACGGACATATGGAAAGCGCCACGGACAGGTGCGAGGATGTGGCTGACGTCCTCGAAGGGGTAGCCCTCAAGCATGCCTGATGCTAATTTCTACCTGCTTCTGCTGATTATTATTCTGGCCATAGGGTTCGGTTTTACCAATGGCCTTAATGATGCTGCCAATGCCATCGCCACCGCCATCGGAACACGCGCTCTTTCGCCCCGGGCTGCCGTAGTTCTGGCAGCTATTTTTAATTTCGCCGGGGCGGCTACAGGACTTGAGGTTGCCCGGACAATCGGGAAAGGGATTTTAATCGAGGGCGTCATAACCAATGAAGTAATGATTGCTGCTCTGGCCTCGGTTATCATTTGGACAGCCTTTGCAACCTACCGCGGTCTGCCGGTCAGCTTAACACACGGTTTTGTGGTGGCGCTGGCCGCCTCGGGGGCGGCGGTGGTAGGGGGTGAGGCGGTAATGTGGGGCGTGATGACACGGGTAATGGCGGCGGTGGTTTCGGCTCCTTTACTCGGCTTTGCCGGCGGCTTCGTGCTGATGGTTGCCCTGTACTGGGTGCTCCGGCGCGTGGCTCCGGACAAGATACAAAGACTTTTCAGCAAACTGCAAATCCCGGCGGCTGCCTTCGTGGCATATGCGCATGGCAAGAATGACGGTCAGATGCCCATAGGCGTCATTACCATGGCACTGGTCATCTACAGTGCCGATGTTACTCTGTGGGACCGCCTTTCTATAACAGACCCACAGCTATGGTGGGTAATCGTGGTTTCGGCGCTGGCAATCAG
>JAUWGD010000061.1 GCA_030606585.1 Dehalococcoidales bacterium
CGGCGCCTGCTTTGGCGCGGGGGCGGGTGATGGGGCGGGGGCAGGCCTCGGTATACTGACTGCCGGAGGCGGCGCTTCAACGGAAATGCCGTCCCTTCCAGACGGGGCCGGTACCGGTGAAGGGGCAGGAACCGGAACTCCTTGTTCCGCTGCACCACAGGCAACCGTTCCCAGAATCAGCAAAACCATCAACAATCCTACTATCAACCTTTTCATAACAACCTCCCGTTTTCTGTGCGCTCACTATATTATAACGCTAAAAGTATGTAAAGGTTATACGTCTGCGGCAGTATTTTACTAAATATTTCCTGAAAAGTTAATTACTGTGACTTTCGTAACACCGTATCCTTCTCATCCTTAGAATGAGAAAGACCTCTTTACCCACGGCCAGGTCCATCTCCTCGAATATATATGACGGTACCTCGGCCATGAGATTAGTGTCGTCCACGTCAATCCAGATTCTTACGGTATTACCGCCGGACTTAATGGCGGTGATGTTTCCCTGAAATCCGTTGACACTCAGCCCCGGAGGTCTCGTCTCGGAAACATAGATATGACGCGGTAAAATAGCGACCTTGCGGATTTTACCGCCCTCGTAGGGAACGGTGAGTTTCAGTCCACCGCAGCCGACCTCCATAAGCCCCTGCCCCAGGTCGCGGCAGTAATCGCAGTCGAGGATATTCGGCGCGCCGATGAAATCAGCCACCCTTTCACCCTCGGGATAGAAGAGCATTTCTTCCGGCTCCGCTACCTGTTCCACCTGTCCGCCCTGGATAATAGCTACCCTGTCCGCCATCTCCAGCGCCTCCATAAGGTCGTGGGTAATATGGATGGTAGTCAGCCCCAGCTCATGATGGACACGCTTCAGTTCGAGCCTTAAATACTTGGCGGTACGCAGGTCGAGGGCGCCCAGCGGTTCGTCAAGTAAGAGAATACCGGGAGACGGCGCCAGAGCCCTGGCCAGGGCAACCCGCTGTTTCTCGCCGCCGCTCAGGGAACGCGTATCGCGATGCAACAAATGAGAGACTCCCATAAGGTCAGCCAGTTTATTCACCCGCCCCTGAATTTCGCCGCTTAAGGATTTGGTCTGTTTCAGGCCGAAAGCGATGTTATTAACCACGTTAAGAAAGGGGAACAATACGTAGTCCTGCGGCACGTAGCCCACATTCCTCTCCTCCGAGGCCAGGTGTGTTACCTCACGCTGGCTCACCCATATCTCTCCCTGCTTGATGCGGTGAAGTCCGGCGAGGCACTCCATGAGAACGGTCTTCCCGGCCCCGGTCGGTCCCAGGATAACGAAATACTCTCCGTCATCGATGGACAGATTAATATCTTTCAGATGGAACTCGCCCAGACGCAGGGACAGGTCTTTAATCTCAATCATATCTGGTACCTTCTGCCGATGATTTTCCTGATAGCCAGCAGGGCTACGACAGCGATAATTATCAGCACGAAAATCACGGCAATCGCCTTTTCCACGTCTGCCGTAGCCAGGCTGAGGAATATCGCCGTGGGCAATGTCTCCGTTTTCATGGCGGTAGCCCCGGCCAGCGTAACCGTGGCGCCGAATTCGCCGACGGCGCGGGCCCAGGTAAGGATTGTGGAGGCAATCAGTCCGTCCCTGGAGAGCGGCAGGGTTACGCGGAAAAAAGCCTCCGGTTTACTGCAACCCAGCGTCCGGGCAACCTGCTCGTAGCGGGGGTCGATGCTGTCGAAAGTGGACTTAAGCAGCCTGATAGCCAGGGCGCTGATAACCGTAACCTGTGCCAGCACGATGCCGGGCATCGCAAAAACGAACTTTATCACATTATCATCGATGGCCGACCCCATAGGCGTGTTGAAAAACACCAGCAGGGCGGCGCCCAGCGCCACCGGCGATACCACGATAGGTAAATCCAGCAGACTGTCTACGATGTCCTTCCCCGGAAAGCTGGAACGCGAGATAGCGTAGGCTACCGGTATGGCTATCAGGATGGAGATTATAGCCGATACGGTGGCTGTGGTGACGCTTAATCTGATGGCGAACAGGATTTCCTCGGAGAACAGCGCCGAGATAAAGGTATCCCACTCGGTATAGGCCAGCATGGAAACGATGATGCCGACAAAGAACACTCCCAGCAGCACCAGGGCGCTGATAGTAGCCACCCTGAACACTCTCTCGCCGCCGGCGCCTTTTAAAATTCTAAACATTTCGTCTGCACCCTGTAATGTCTTTTTTATTTTATCAGCGGTTTATAATCGACGGGGAGTCGATACTCGCCGCCAATCTGCGCATCGGGAGCGAACTCCCTGGCTCCGCTTTCGTTACTGATATATCCCCACTTCCGGAAAATTTCCTGCCCCCGGGGAGACACCAGAAAATCGAGGAATTTCCCGGCGCTTTCGCTATCCTCCGCAAACGTGGATATGGCCCCGGGGATATAGGCCAGCCTGGGTATCTGCTGCGGTTCCAGATAAACAACGTCGATAGTATCGTGCCAGCTGGCAAAGACACGCCACCCCAGAATGGCATCCACCGATTTCAAAGCTACCAGCGTGGCCGTCCTGGAGCAGCTCTCGGCATGGGTGACGATATTCGGCTCTACTTCCGACAGGAGATTGTTATACTCCAGTATCTCGTAAGCGTATAAGCCGACGCATACCGCCTCCGGGTTGCCGATGCTTACTTCGATACCGGGAAGGGCCAGGTCCGCCAGTTTTTGAATACCGGCGGGATTACCTTCCTGGACCAGAATGGCCGGTACCAGAAAAGAAATTATCTTCACCGAATCAGGCTCAACCACCCCGGCCTCTTCGGCCATCACCATATAGTCGGGCGAACCCGGGATATATAAATCGCCGCTCTGTGATACTTTCATCTGCGAGAGCATGGTACCCGACCCGCTGAAGTTAAGGTATACCCTGATTCCCGTCTCCTGCTCAAAGGCCCGGGCAGCTTCTTCCATGGCGGGTTTGCTGGCGGAACCGCAGAAGGCGGTTATCGTCTTCGCCCCGCCTTTAGCGCAGGCGCCGACTGTCGCCAGCAACATTACTCCCACTAATAAAAATAGGGCTTTTTTTATCAATTTTTACGCCTCTCTGGAGCGTATATGCTTTGCTTATTATGTAGAGCGCTATATTATTGTGAATATGACGCTCTATAAAAATTTTTTTCTTAATCAAGCATCCGGTGTACGCTGGCACGCTTTTCCTTGTATTCGCTGACAATCCTTCGCCCTTCCTCAGTCAGTCGGGCATAGCCGCCCCTGGCTCCCCCGGTTGACTTTTCCACCAGCGGCTTCGGAGCCAGGCGATTCATCGCCTCTACCCAGAGCCAGGCATTCCGGTAAGCCAGTTTCATTGATTTTGCCGCTGCCGATATCGAGCCGAGCTGGTCAATTCGTTCCAGGAGCGTCACCCGACCCCACCCCATAAACAACTTGCCGTCTTTCTCCAGCCAGACCTTGCTCCTCACCACAATGCCCGATTCCGGCTTACGCCCGGAGCGTGTTCCGTGCTTGACCCCGAATTCCGGTATCCTGGTTTCCGTTATCTTTCTTTTAATCATTTTGGCAAAGCTCCAGACTTTCTATATTATCAGCAATATAACGCCCTGTCAAACCTTTCTACTGCCTGTTTTCAAGTAAATAAAAATAGGCCGGCGATGCCCGGCTACGACCCTTTGTGACATTTTTGTGATATTTCGGCGGTATTTTGTGATTTTTTTGTCACCTCGCGGATATCCGGTTGAGAGTAAATCCTCGAATACCACTTACGTATTTACCATCCATAAGTACCAAATTTTGTGACTTTTTTGTGACTTTTTCCCCCTGTTTTGTGATGTGTATGTAACCCTGCATATCTATCATATGTATAATATGTCCGCTTTGAACAAAACACTTAAAACACACGGGCCATAACTATCGTTAACTAACGAAGGAGTTCTCCTTGCTTAAAAAAAATAACCGGGAAAACATCAGGCTGACATCGCAAGATATCGCCACATACTGCCAGGTCAGTAAAAGCACGGTGCTCGAATGGATAAAAAGCGATCGATTGAAGGCTTTCAGGTTGCCCGGCGGTCATTACCGCATCGACAAGCAGGACTTCAGAGAATTCCTTGAGAAATGGAACATGCCTATCAGGGGATGGCTATTTGGTTATGAAAATACAAAGGGAGGAGGTGAAAAATAGCAGAGAACAGACAGGAGCATTGGGTTGCTAAGCATTTTAACTATGGGTAATGGCTCCTTCATGCAGGCAGGAAGTTCTGACCAGAAACGGCCATAGCCTGGAAAGAGAGGTGGTTCATGCAAACTTCAAGTGTTTTTCATATTGATAAACAGACCGGAAGAAACCGAACGACAGTTGTAAATAAGATGGAAGCTATCGCCAGCGGGGTTCAAGCCCGGTTTGAAGAAAGTACCGGTTATTCTAAAAAAGTAACCGATGAGACTATTAACATTGCCCGGGCACTGGGTGTGGCCGATAGTGAAATCGAAAGATGGGCGACTCATCGCCTGAGCCGAATAGCCCGCGATACGGAAAGGCTACGTGAAATTAAAACACTCCTTAATAACGTATACGGTAGCAAGTTTCGCGGGATGACAAGAAACATACGGACCTGATAATAATATCAGTGAAGTTAATACCGGTTAATATTCGTCTGACAAATAGAACTGTTATTCAGTTCTGAGATACCATTATTAAGCTACAGGGCAATTATCCCAGCCACTTTATTGCTGCGTCCGATATTCCACCGCCGTCAATTTCATTTTTTTATCTTATCCGTTATATATCCACACGTAAGTTCACCGTATCCGCGCGGTTGCCTCACCCTTTCATTTCTTATACTATAATGTAAGTACAACCATATTCCGGGTACGGAGGAGATTATGCCCCATATGAGCGGCGCCGAAGCCCTGGCGGCATTCCTGGCGCGGGAAGGCGTAGAGGTCGTTTTCGGAATTCCCGGCGTGCAAATTATGGATGCCGTCGATGCCATTTACCGCGAAAAAAGCATTCGCTGGATATCCACTCGCCATGAGCAGACGGCAGCCTACATGGCTTACGGCTATGCCCGTACTACCGATAAAACAGGCGTCGCCCTGGTACTGCCCGGTCCGGGCGCTCTTAACACCACCGCCGCCATCGGCACCGCTTATACAGCTTCGACGCCGATACTCCTGATTTCCGGGCAGATAGAGAGCTATCACCTGGGTTTCAACCGGGGAGTCCTCCACGGGCTTGATGAGCAGATCGATATCTTCCGGCACCTGACTAAGTGGTGCGGGCGCGCCTCGAAAGTCGAGGAGATTCCGATAGTCTTACAGCAGGCATTTACACAACTGAAAAACGGCCGCCCTCGTCCCGTGGAAATCGAAATTCCCTTTGATATATGGTCGAAAAGGGCCGAGATGTCGCTGCCGCCAGTCGAAGTAAACCCGACCGCCCTGCCCGAACATGAGGATATCAAGAAAGCCGCCGACCTCCTCGATAACGCCAGCCGACCGCTCATCCTGGCCGGAGGCGGCGCGGCTAAAGCGGATGTGTCCGGGGAAATCACACAACTGGCGGAGGTTCTCAAAGCTCCGGTAGTCATGACCACAGAGGGTCAGGGCGTGATTCATTGCGACCACCCCCTGTGCGCCGGCAACTCCGTCATCTGGCTTAATCCTGCCCTGCAACAGGCGGATGTTATCCTCGTCGTGGGAAGTCGATTGCGCGCCTCCGGCAACACCCGTCTGGAACTGCGGCCCGACCAGACAATTATACAGATAGACTTCGATGCCGATGAACTGGGGAGAAACCATAAAATCGACCTTGGTATTACCGCCGATGCCCGCGCCGCTCTTAACGCCCTGCTGAAAGAGCTTTCCGGCACCACCGCCAGCCGGTGGCAGGACGCGGAAATAGCCGGAATAAGGGCTGAGGTAAAGTCCCGACTGGAAAAGGCGGCGCCGCTACAGCTGGCGGTTATCCGGTCAATCCGAGAAGCTTTAGGAGATGATGGCATCATCGTGCCGGATATCACGAATATCGGCTACTGGTGCGACATCGCTTACCCGGTAAATAAAAGATGCACCTATGTCGACTCATCATACTTCGCCACGCTGGGATTCGCTTTCCCCACCGCCCTCGGCGCCAGGATAGGCAATCCGGACAGACCCGTGGTCGCCGTCTGCGGTGACGGAGGTTTCCCGTACGCATCCGCGGAGCTGGCCACCGCCGTGCAGGAAAAAATCAATGTTGTTACGCTTGTCTTCACTGATAACGCTTACGGGACGGTCACCGGTATACAGCGCCGGCAGTTCGGCGGTCGATTTATCGGCAATAAACTCCACAATCCCGATTATGTCAAGTTTGCTGAAGCCTTCGGCGCTATCGGCATCAGGCTGTCAGGCCACGAGGAGCTTGGAGAAAAGCTAAGTTCGGCATTAAAGGCCGACCGCCCGGTAGTGATTGAGATACCGGTACCCCAGCTGGACACGCCCTGGGATACGCTGATAGAAGATTAGGAAGTGTTCAGTTGCACAAGCTGCCCCGTCATGTAGCTGCACCTGTCCGAGGCCAGGAAAGCCACTAAAGGCGCCACGTCGGAAGGCTCGCAGAGTCGTTTCAATAAAGACCTCTGCTTCTCCCCCTCTAACATTGCCTGCGGGGCGCGGTAAACGAGGCCGGTCTTGCCGAGGCCCGGCCCGACGGCGTTGACGATGACCCCCTGAGAAGCCACCTCCCGCGCCAGCGCCTGCGTGAACATGACCACGCCGGCCTTGGCGGCGCCATAGATAGATATACTGGGAATGCCCTGCCCGCCGGAGGTATTGATAATCCGCCCGTACTTGCGGGCTATCATGTGGGGCAATACCGCCCGGGCGACCCTCATCTGGCCGTAGAGATTGGTGTGGATATCGAAGTCCCAGTCCTCTTCCGTCATCTCCATGAACGGCCTTAGCTGGCTGCTGGCACCGGCGTTATTGACCAAGATATCAATCCTGCCGAATTTCTCAATTGCCTTCTTGACCATATCATCGACTTCGGCCTGTCTGGTAACGTCAACCTTTGCCGCCAGGGCCTTACGTCCCAGCGCCTCAACGGCGGCGGCGGTCTGTTTTGCCCCGTCAAGGTCTATATCAGCGGCAACGATATCGCAGCCCTCTTCCGCCAGCGTCACGGCAATAGCCTTACCGTAGCCTATCTGGCTGCCGGCGCCGGTCACCAGGGCCACTTTATCTTTCAATTGCAGGTCCATCTTTTTCTCCTTTCGGAAGAAATATTTACACTCCTGTCATAGTCGGGCTTGACCCGACTATCCATACCCAACACCTCCACTGGATTCCCGCTTCCGCGGGAATGACAGAATGTCTATTTATTTAAGGAACGACTCCATGTCCCTGACGACGTAACCGAGGCCAAGCTCTTCGAGCTTCTCGCGGGAAGGGATGCCGTTTGCCGTCCAGCCGCGTAGTTTATAGTATTCATCGAGAAAGCCGTCCAGGTTCCGTACCATCTGGCCCTCGCCCTCGGCATCGATGACATGGAGCGGCTCGGTCTGCAATCGCTGCGGCAGGGTATCGTGCCGCCGGTCGAACCCGTCACGGGCGTTGAAAGCACGGTCGAGGTTCCAGACCCTCTCCCCCACCCTGCCCAGATAAGCCCAGTCGGCAAACTCTTCGATTCCGGTAACGGCGTGCAGCATCTTCGGAAAGAGCGTTTGAAACCAGTTGCCGCAGCTGAAAGCGAAGGCGCAGACGATGCCTACTTCCAGGCCGGCGCCGTTTTGATTGCCGATAACGATTTGCGCCTTGCCGTCTTCGGCGAAACGGTCGATTGCCCCCGAACCCGGCGTGCCCCATTCCTGGAAGGCCAGCGAGCCGTTGCCGTGGCTCCCCCCGATGGTCGAGGTGGCGTAGCCGAACCCTGTAGCCTTAAGCCCGCGCGGCTCGTAAGCCGGGAACTCCAGCCCCTTGGACTGCATGGTGTAGGCTTCGGCGCCCTTTCCGATTCGTTTTGCGGCACGCACCGTGCCCTCGGCCAGTATGTCCCCGAAGCCCTCCCGATTTCCTATCTTCTTAACAAGCTCTACCATGGCGGCATGATTGCCGTAGGTAAGCTCCAGTCCGTCGGTGTCAGCTCTGGTTATAATCCCCTTCTCGTAAAGCTCGTAGGCAAAGCCGATGGTATTGCCCGTGCTGATGGTATCCATTCCCAGGTCGTCGCAAATCTGGTCGGCGGCTACCGTCGATTCAATATTAGTATTGTTGATAGGCCCCGTAAATGCCCAGTAACTTTCATACTCCGGTCCCTCGCTTTTCGCTCCCTTATAAGGACCCTCCGTCACGACGTGTATCTTGCCGCAGCGCATCGAGCAGTTGTAGCAGCCGAACTCGCCGACCCTCATTTTCCGGTATTCCTCCGGCCCCAGCTTCTGATAGCCTTCGAGCTGACCGTAGCGGAAGTTCTTAACCGGGTACACACCGAGGTCGTTCCGGGTAATTGCCCCCTCGGTGGTGCCGTACTCCTTATTGTAGGCGTAATCCTTGCTGGCCCGCATTATCTTTATCTGCTCTTTAGCCAGCTTATTGAAGCCTTCAGGGTCGTAAAGATTCAGGCTTCTCCTGGCTTTAATAGCGATAGCTTTAAGTCGCTTGGTGCCGAGCACCGTGCCCACGCCGCAGCGACTCGCCGTGCGTCGACCGGAGACGACGGCGCAGAACTTGACGAGTTTTTCCGCGGCCGGGCCGATACAGGCGGTACGGACATCCCTGCCGTACTCGTTAACGAGCCAGTCCTGGGTATATGCCGTGTCTTTCCCCCAGAGTCCGGCGGCGTCTTTAAGCTGAGCGCCTTCGGGAGATATATAAAGGTAAACAGGTTTGTCCGATATACCTTCAATCAGGATAAAGTCGTAACCGGCGAACTTCATCCAGGCCCCGAAGTCGCCCCCGCTGCAGGACCGGGCGATGCAGCCGGTCAGGGGACTCTTGGTGCAGGCCACCCAGCGGGAAACACTCTGCGCCGGAGTGCCCGCCAGCACCCCGGGGACGAGCAATATTTTATTCTCCTCGCCAAGGGGGTCGATATTAGGAGCAAGTTCGTCATAGAGATATTTTACTCCGAAGCCGCGTCCGGCAATGAAATTCCTAGCAACCTCCTCAGGCAACGGCTCGTTGATGACCGTTCCCGCCGAAAGGTTTACCCTGAGAAATTTACCCGTATATCCTTTCATTACCCACCTCGGCAATACATCATTCAGGCAACCACATTAAAGTACCGGAAACAATTCCTGTCAAGGGCTACTCTATAGCCATGCTGTCGTAGGGTTCCGGCGCGTCCGGCAGATGGCTGAAAAGCTCCTGACCCGTTTTCGTCTTTTCGTAGGGATTCCAGCGGGAAGGCGGCCCGTCCTCCAGTCCGGAGCTAAGGGTCCCGGAAACGGGCATTTCCAT
>JAUWGD010000216.1 GCA_030606585.1 Dehalococcoidales bacterium
GCTATTTCCTTGCCAACACTCGTTCCATACGCAAGCCAGCAGCATGGTTATATGGTCTTCTAAATGCCTCAGGATATTTACTTCTCAACTCGTCTAAACTAACTTTCTTAACTTCAACCAGGAAGCTACTCACAACCATCCCTGTGGCGTTCTTAGAGGTAATTTTGTGCGGGGTTATGGTGTTAATCGCCCCGCCTCTATCAAGCTCTCCAGGGACTATAGGGTCATATCTGGCTCCGTGATCCATATAGACTACTCCGGGCATCAGTCTTTCGGTTACGTAGGCACCGCCGAGGACTGCTCCCCTCTCGTTATATACCTTAATCACATCACCGTTCCCGATAACCCTTGCCGCAGCGTCTGCCGGATTGATCCACAACGGCTCATAGTAATATCCATCCGGGCCCTTGACCTTGCAGGTCAGGGCTTCTCTTGTCCATGTAATATCATCGCACTGGGCATGTACTCTCCATCTGCCGTGGTTGGACATAATAAGAAGGGGATACTTCCCTGCCCTTTCACTGGAGAGCCTTTCGTCATGGCTCTCTCCCTTTTCAATCCAGTGCGGTACCGGCGGCCTCTCCTCATCATCGGGAAAGTGCTCGGCTAAACCCTGCGAGTAGAATTCAATCTTCCCCGACGGCGTTTTCAGGGGATGGTTGTCCGGGTCGTCGCGAAATTCGCTCATACCTGTCGGGAATTCCTTCCATTCCGGGTCGGTCGGGACGACGTAATATCCCTTCTTCTCCAGTTCCTCGTAAGTAACCATGTCCTGGATATTAGAATGCTCGAAGACTATTTTCATCAATTCATCGACGGTCTTGCCTCCGGTGTATTTCTCAAGAAGGCCGAATTTCTCGGCTACCATGCAGACCGCCTCGTAATCGCTCACGGACTCTCCCACGGGCTCGATGCACTTCTTCCCATGCATAAAGGTGTAATATTGCCCGTTTTCCATGTCCAGCGTTATATCCTGTTCCTCGAATTTGGTATTGACCGGCAGGATGATATCAGCGAACTGGCAGTCGTTTTCCATCCACGGGTGCTGGGCCAGGATAAACTCTATCTTCGGGCTTCTCAACGCCTTGATGTAGCTGTTGCTATCGTTCCAGCAGGTTATCCAGCAGGGAGTATCGGTCCATATCATGTGCACTTCGGAACAGCCCTCCGCCGGGTAGGTGTATTTGACGAACTGGTCCTCAAGCGTACCGGGAAAGGTCGAGTTACCATACCAGCTTATGGGTGGATTGAGAATGGCATCATGGATAAGGTTCTTGGGAATGAACTGCGCCGGGTTTATTGGCACCGGCGTCAGAAGTTTATCCAGCTCGGGTCGCGCTTCTCCCATCGTCTCCGCCGCCAAAGCCCGCTCGCCTTTAATGTCTGAAATGGTATAAGCTAATTTAATCAGTTCTGGGAGTACCACGCCTGTGGGCAGCGGACCTCCCCGCCCGGGGTGCCAGATAGCAGACAGCCCCCATTCGAGCATTTTGACCTGGTGGACGCCCGGCTTGCCCAGTCCCTGCATAGCCAGCAGCAGCACCTCGAGTCGACCCTGTTCCGTGGAGTAGGCGCTACGGATGCCGGCCCCACCATTGCCGTGCACTATCGACGTGCATTTGGACGCCCACGTATGCGCCAGCTCTTTTATTGTTCTGGCCGGGATACCTGTTTTCCCGGCAGCCCAT